>NZ_LUKH01000782.1:0-1679 GCF_001593695.1 Leisingera sp. F5
ATGCTGCACTGCAGAGCGCCGTTTGCCGCCGTAAAGGACCGCCTTCCGACACTGGCCTGGCCACGCCAGATCCCGATTGCGGGAGAGCCTGCCGATGTCGCAGCGGAAATTGAGGCCAATGGAGGCTGGCTCTATTCATCGGATATTCCCAAGCTTTACTTTCATGCGCAGCCGGGAGCGCTGATGCCGCCACCTGTCGCTAAGTATGTGATCTCGAATGCATTGAACCTCACCCATGTCGACCTTGGCTCTGGGTCGCATTTTTTGCAAGAATCCAGTCCGCATGAAATCGGAGCAGCATTGGAAAAATGGCTGCTGGCGTTGGAGTAATAAGGTTAACTGGAGGCGCCGGGTCAGTGGCCCGGCACTTTCCATGATCCCTTTGGTACTATAAATGCGACTTTACAATACCTATTTCAAGATACATGAATGCTGCATGCATGTATGGAGTAGTGCCATGAAGGATTCGCCGCACAAGCAGCCCTGGATGTTCGAGGTGACAGCCGAAGAAGTCGCTCAGCTTGTCAGTTGTTTCTATGCCCGAGTCCGTGCGGATGCGGTGCTGGGGCCGGTGTTCAATCCGGCCATCAGCGACTGGTCTGCGCATGAGGAAAAGATTGCAGCCTTCTGGCGCGGGGCGATCCTGCGGGAACCGGGCTATGACGGCAATCCGATGCAAATCCACCTGGCCAATCCGGAGATCAGGCCAGAGCACTTCCCGGTCTGGCTGGCCTTGTTCCGCGAAACCGCGGAGCGGGAGCTGGGGCCGGAAACTGCCCGCGCCTTCGCCGCTTTGGCAGACCGGATCGGCAAGGGGCTGTCCTACGGGCTGGAGAATTTCCGGCGCGAAGCGGACGCGCCGCCGGTGCTCTCGTGACCCGGATGTCAGGGGCAGGGGGCAAAATGTGCTATGCTCACGGTACAGGCCGCAGGTGCGGGGGATAGCAGACATGCCGGATCCACTTTATTCCAAGGCCCGGGTCATCGCAGAGCCGCCTGCCCGTGTTGTGCGGCGCTGGCTGGCGGCAGGCTGGGCCGACCTGCGCCGCAATCTCGGATATTCACTGTGTTACGGCTGCGCGCTGGTGCTTTTGGGCTGGCTGGCAGTCTGGCTGCTGGCCGCCACAGGCACCGGCTGGATGCTGCTGCCGCTGCTGGCGGGCGGGGTGCTGGTAGGGCCGGTTGCCACGGTCGGCTTGTACACGGTGGCCCGCGGGCGGAGCGAGGTCGCCTCGAAAGGCCAGATTGCGCTGGTGGGCGCCATCCTGATGGTCTTTGCCCTGACTTGGATCCGGGCGGCGACAGTGCTGTTCGCCATCGTCTATGGCCTCAGACCCTTTGCCGGCTTCATTGAGACACTGGTGCTGATGATCAGCACGCCGGCGGGCTGGATGCTGCTGATTTCCGGGTCCTTGACCGGCGGGCTGTTTGCGGCGCTGGGGTTTGCGGTCTCGGCCTTCTCTTTGCCGATGCTGGTGGAGCGCCGGATCGATGGCTTCTCCGCCATGGGGCTGAGCTTCAACGCTGCCACCCATAACTTCCGGCTGTCGGTCTGGTGGGGGGCGGCGATCACCCTGCTGACCGGGCTGGGAGTGCTGACCGGCCTACTGGGGCTGGCGATAATCTTTCCGCTGCTGGGCTACGCGACCTGGCACGCTTACGCAGATTTGTTTCATGGA
>NZ_LUKH01000783.1:0-1679 GCF_001593695.1 Leisingera sp. F5
CTTTTGCAAAGGGAATTGAGGAGTCGAAGGCCGTATAGACCGTCCCGGCCCCTGTGGACAGGGGCAGAATGCGCAGCAGGCCCGTAACTCTGTGCTGCACGCCCACGGGTTGCGCAGCCCGGCGTTACAAAACTTTCACGGCGGTGACACATGAGGTTTGAGCAAGCGCATTAGGCAGGTCCCGAACGAAGAGGGAGCGCCCCGGTGCTGCGCATAGACAAACTGACAAAACGGTTCGGTGGCAAGTTAGCGGTGGATACCGCCACGCTGGACATCGACAAGCCCTGCATGATCGGCATTATCGGCCGCTCGGGTGCGGGCAAATCCACTCTGCTGCGGATGCTGAACCGGCTGGAAGACGCCAGCGAAGGCCGTATTCTGTATGAGGGCCGTGAAATCACTGGCCTGAAGGGCAAAGAGAAACGGGCCTGGCAGTCCGACTGCGCGATGATCTTTCAGCAGTTCAACCTGGTGCCGCGGATGGATGTGGTGTCCAACGTGCTGCACGGAACGCTGAACCGGCGCAACGCGATGGCGACGCTGTTCAACCTATACCCGATGGCGGATATTCACGCGGCAATTGAAATTCTCGGCCGGCTTGGCATTGCTGAACATGCCGCCAAGCGCGCCGAGGCGCTGTCAGGCGGCCAGCAGCAGCGGGTGGCGATTGCCCGGGCGCTGATGCAGGATCCGAAGATCATCCTGGCGGATGAGCCGATTGCCTCGCTTGACCCGATGAACGCCCAGACCGTTATGGAGGCACTGCGCCGCATTCACGAGGAAGACGGCCGCACGGTGGTTGCCAATCTGCACACGCTGGACACTGCACGGCGGTACTGTGACCGGGTGGTCGGCATGCGCGACGGGCGCATTGTGTTCGACGGGCTGCCCGAGCAGCTGACCACCGGCGTTGCCCGCGAGATTTACGGCGCCGGGGATGAGTTCTCCGAGGCTGCAACCTCAACCGAGATCGAGACTTTGGAACGGGCGGATGCAATGCGCGCCGCCATTCCCGCCGAGTAACCCCGAACTTCTTTTACCGACCCCGCGGGCTGCTCGTCGGGGATTGACCAACCGGAGAGACATGAGATGAAGAAACTGCTTGCTGCCGTTCTGGCAACCACCGCGCTGACGACCCCCGTTGCGGCAGAGGAAATCAAGGAATTCCGCATTGGCATTCTGGGCGGCGAGAACGCGCAGGACCGTCTGAGCAAACAGGAATGCCTGCGTGAGCAGACCGAAGAGCTGCTGGGTGTCGAAACCAAACTGTTTGCCCCCGCCGATTATAACGGCGTGATCCAGGGCTTGCTGGGTGGCACCATTGACATGGCCTGGCTGGGCGCGTCGGGTTATGCTAAGACCTATCTGTCCAACCCCGAAGCGGTTGAGCCGGTTCTGGTCAAGGTCAATGCGGACGGAGGTTTCGGCTACTACTCAGTTGGCTTTGCGCGCAAGGACAGCGGCGTGGCCTCGCTGGAAGACTTGAAGGGCAAGTCCTTTGGCTTTGGCGATCCGAACTCTACCTCGGGCTATCTGATCCCGTCGATCGAAATCCCGCAGGTCACTGGCGCCACCATGGATTCGGGTGATTACTTTGGCGAAGTGAAATTCACTGGCGGGCATGAACAGACTATCGTTGCCGTGGCCAATGGCGACGTTGCTGGCGGTGTCAGCTGGGC
>NZ_LUKH01000784.1:0-1678 GCF_001593695.1 Leisingera sp. F5
CGGACACGGCGGGCAAGCCTGCCCGATGCAAAGGCCGGACATAGGATCGCTGGAGAAAACATGCTGGGTTTCGGAACACTCGCCAAAAAGGTTTTCGGCACACCGAACGACCGTAAAATCAAGGCGACACGGCCGCTGATAGCACAAATCAACGGGCTGGAAGAAACGTTCGCGAAGCTCAGCGATGACGGGCTGAAGGATAAGACCGAAGAGCTGCGTAAGCGCGCATTGGGTGGTGAAAGCCTGGACGCGCTGCTGCCCGAAGCCTTTGCCAACGTGCGCGAAGCTGCCAAGCGTGCGCTGGGTCTGCGCGCTTTTGATACCCAGCTGATGGGCGGGATCTTCCTGCATCAGGGTAACATTTCCGAGATGAAGACCGGCGAGGGCAAGACCCTCGTGGCGACTTTCCCGGCCTATCTGAATGCGCTGACCGGCAAGGGCGTGCATGTGGTTACCGTCAACGAATACCTGGCAACGCGCGACAGTGAATGGATGGGCAAGGTGTTTGCCCAGCTGGGCATGACCACCGGTGTGATCTGGTCCGGACAGCCCGACGCCGAAAAGATGGCCGCCTATAGCAGTGATGTGACCTACACCACCAACAACGAGCTGGGCTTCGACTACCTGCGCGACAACATGAAACCGTCGCTGGACCAAGTGTTCCAGAAGCAGCACAACTTTGCCATCGTCGACGAGGTCGACTCGATCCTGATCGACGAGGCCCGCACCCCGCTGATCATTTCCGGCCCGGCTGAAGACAGATCCGAACTTTATTCAACCATCGACAAAGTGATCCCGCTTCTGTCGGAAGAACACTATGAGATCGACGAGAAAACCCGTGGTGTGACCTTCACCGAGGACGGCAACGAATACCTGGAGCAGACGCTGCGCGAGCACGGGCTCTTGGAAGAAGATGCTTCGCTGTATGATCCCGAAAGCACTACCGTCGTCCACCACGTGAACCAGGCCCTGCGCGCGCACAAGCTGTTCCAGCGGGACAAGGATTATATCGTCCGCAACGGCGAAGTTGTTCTGATCGATGAGTTCACTGGCCGCATGATGCCGGGCCGCCGCCTGTCCGAAGGATTGCACCAGGCCATTGAGGCCAAAGAAGAGGTCAATATCGAGCCGGAGAATACCACCCTGGCCTCAGTAACCTTCCAAAATTACTTCCGCCTTTATAACAAGCTCTCGGGCATGACCGGCACCGCGATGACTGAGGCGGAAGAATTTGCCGAGATTTATAGCCTCGGTGTAGTCGAAGTGCCGACCAACCGCCCGATCGCGCGGGTGGATGAGGATGATCAAGTCTACCGCACCGCCCGTGAGAAATACGAGGCGATGATCAAGGAAGCCAAGGTGGCGCATGCAAAGGGCCAGCCGGTTCTTCTGGGCACGACCTCGATCGAGAAATCCGAACTACTGAGCCAGATGCTGCAGCAGGACGGCATCCCGCACAACGTTCTGAACGCCCGCCACCACGAGCAGGAAGCGCAGATCGTTGCTGATGCCGGCCGCTATGGCGCGGTGACCATTGCCACCAACATGGCCGGCCGCGGCACCGATATTCAGCTCGGCGGCAACGTCGAGATGAAAGTGCTGGAAGTTCTGGAGCAAAATCCGGAGGCTGATCCCGCAGAACTGCGTGCCGCCGAAGAAGCCAAACACGCCGAGGAAA
>NZ_LUKH01000785.1:0-1677 GCF_001593695.1 Leisingera sp. F5
TGCTCCAGCTCATGCGTGACTTCGGCCAGGCCGAAGAACACATAGGCCACTACCGCGGCCACCAGCGGCTCGAACCAGCCGGCGCTGTCCAAGAGGGCAAAGGGCAGAAGCAGGCAGTAAAGATAGGTGGTGCGCCAGACCAGCAGCGAATAGACAAAGGGCAAGGGCGTGCTGAGAAGCCGTTCGTTGCCGGCCTGGGCGCTCGGGAAAGCAGCCAGCCGTTCGGCCAGCGTGCGCTGGCCGAAACCGTCGATGCGGCCATCCTCGGCCATCTGGCGCAGGCGGGTGGCGATGTCGCGCAGGGCGGCGTTGGGGCTGTTTTCCGTCTTCATCAGCTGATCTGCGTCTTCGGGTCCAATCCAGTGCCGGACCGTGTCCGCCACCTCATCCCCGCGCAGCTGGGCGCGGTGCAGGTGGTGAAAGGCGAGGATGCGGGTCAGAATAAACTCCTCGTCCTGGCCTTTACCGGCAAAGATCCGCAGCTCCTGCGCCAGGCTGCGCACGTCGGAGACCATCCGACCCCAGATCCGCCGCGCCTCCCACCATCGGTCATAGGCGGCGTTGTTGCGGAAGCTGAGAAACAGCGACAATGACAGGCCGAAGACTCCCATGGCCGCGATGGAAATCTGCGGCATCGCAACCACATAACGGTCGAGCACCAGCACCAGCAGCGCCCAGAGCGCGGCGCCGATGATGTTGGGCAGGATGCGCGGCACTACCGACCCGTTCAGGATCAGGAAGATCTCCCGCCGCCGGGGCGTTCCGCGGACGATCATGGTGCCGCGGCGCCCCAGTTCTTGCCCTGCATTTCCCGCAGGCGCGAGGCGGTGCGTTCAAATTCAAACGTGCCTTCGCCCTCGACATAGAGCATTTCCGGCTGCGCCGCCGCCGAGCAGATCAGCCGCACCCTGGCCTCGTACAAAGCGTCGATCAGGGTCACGAACCGTCTGGCCTCGTTGAAGTTGTTGCGCGAAAGCCGCGGGATGTCTTCCAGCACCAGCACCTTGACCTCCTCCGCGATGGCCAGGTAATCCCCTGGCCCCAGCATCTTGCCGCACAAATCATAAAAACTGGCCCGCGCCACGCCGTTGCGGAAGGCGGGCAGGGTCACTTCGCGCCCCTTCACCTCCAGCCTCAGCGGCTGCGCCGGGCCGCCGGAGAGATCCGTCCAGATCGCCCGGATCTGGGCCCGGGCCGCGCCGTCCACCGGCGCAAAATAGACCTGCGCGCCGGTCAGCCGGTGCTGGCGGTAGTCGATGGGGCTCACCATTTCATGCACATCCATCTGCGCCTTGATCAGGGCGATGAAGGGCAGGAACAGCTGCCGGTTCAGCCCGTTTTTATAGAGGTCGTCCGGCACCCGGTTGGAGGTGGTGATCACGGTGACCCCGGCTGCAAACAGCGCCTCGAACAGCCGCCCGACGATCATCGCGTCGGTGATGTCGGTGATCTGCATTTCGTCAAAGGCCAGGAGCCGTACGGAATCGGCAACCGCCTTGGCCGCCGGGGCCAGCGCATCCTCGACCCCGTTCTGGCGCGCCTCGTGCATATGCGCATGGATTTCCTGCATGAAGGCGTGGAAATGCACCCGGCGCGAAGGGATGTCTTCGAGGCTGTCGACAAACAGGTCCATCAGCATCGACTTGCCGCGCCCGACCCCGCCCCAGAGGTAGAGCC
>NZ_LUKH01000786.1:0-1674 GCF_001593695.1 Leisingera sp. F5
ATCGATACCCACGCGGTGCTGGATGTGCCCGCGGGCAAGGCCGAAGAGGCCCGCAGCGCGCTGGCCGAACTACGTCCCGGCTTGCGTGTCATGAGCGCAGGCGACACCATCGAGATCTACAAGGAAGTGGGTCTGCCGGAAAAAGTCGCCGAGCGTTTCGACGTGCGCGGCATGGGCGGCAGCCACGGCATCGGCCACACCCGTATGGCCACGGAATCTGCAGTGACCACCGAGGGCGCACATCCGTTCTCGACCGGTTCGGATCAGTGCCTGGTGCACAATGGCTCGCTGTCCAACCACAACTCCCTGCGCCGCAAGCTGCGCCGGGACGGGGTGCGGATCGAAAGCCAGAACGACACCGAAGTCGGTGCTGCTTATCTGACCTGGAAGATGCAGAACGGTGCCACTCTGGGGGAAGCGCTGGAAGGCACCCTGGAAGATCTGGATGGTTTCTTCAATTTCGTGGTGGGCACCAAGGACGGCTTTGGCGTGGTCCGCGACCCGATCGCCTGCAAGCCGGCCGTCATGGCAGAAACTGATCAGTATGTGGCGTTCGGCAGCGAATACCGCGCGCTGGTGAATCTGCCGGGCATTGAAACTGCCCGTGTTTGGGAGCCCGAACCCGCAACCGTTTACTTCTGGAACCATTAAGATGCAGACATATGATCTTGAAGCAAATGGCCTGCGTGGTCTGAACTCGACCTTGCAGGAACAGAATGGCGGCACCAACAAAACCGCCTGGGAAATTGTGAATGCCAAGGGCAGCCATGCAATTGCCGTGGGTCTGAATTCGCCGATTGAAGTCACCGTCAAAGGGTCCACCGGTTACTACTGCGCCGGCATGAACCAGCAGGCGACTGTCAAGGTCGAAGGCTCGGTTGGTCCCGGTGTCGCTGAAAACATGATGTCCGGCACCGTGATCGTCGAAGGCGACGCCAGCCAGTATGCCGGTGCTACCGGCCATGGCGGGTTGCTGGTGATCAAGGGCAACGCCTCCTCGCGCTGCGGGATATCGATGAAGGGCATCGACATCGTCGTGCATGGAAATATCGGCCACATGTGCGCCTTCATGGCGCAGGCGGGTAACCTGGTGGTGCTGGGCGATGCCGGCGACGCGCTGGGCGACAGCTGCTATGAGGCGCGGTTCTTTGTGCGCGGCTCGGTCAAGAGCCTGGGCGCTGACTGCATCGAGAAGGAAATGCGCCCCGAGCATATCGCGATCCTCAAGGATCTGCTGGCGCGCGCTGGCGCTGATGCCAAGCCGGAGGAGTTCAAGCGTTACGGGTCGGCCCGTCAGCTTTACAACTTCGATGTCGACAACGCGCAAGCGTACTAAGGATTTAAGGCTATGTCAGATCAGGATACTAAAATCCCCCGCACCGAGCCGATCCAGTCGGCGACCTTCACCAACCCGATCAACGCTGAAATCCGCCGCGCTGCGGCGACCGGGATCTATGACATCCGCGGCGGCGGCGCCAAGCGCAAGGTGCCGCATTTCGATGACCTGCTTTTCCTCGGCGCCTCGGTTTCGCGCTATCCGCTGGAGGGCTACCGTGAGAAATGCGAAACCAAGGTGACGCTTGGCACCCGTTTTGCCAAGAAACCGATTGAACTGGATATCCCGGTTACCATCGCGGGCATGAGCTTTGGCGCGCTGTCAGGCCCCGCCAAGGA
>NZ_LUKH01000787.1:0-1673 GCF_001593695.1 Leisingera sp. F5
GGCCTGTTCAGAGTGAAAAGTGCCCTGCGAGCCGGTGAAGCCCTGACAGATAACTTTGGTGTTTTCGTCGATGAGGACTGCCATGTTGTCGGTTCCTTCAAGCGGTATGTGTGTGTTGGGTCTGCGAATTGGCCAGGGATCGGCCGTCGAAGCGGATTTTTTCAAGGGTGGCCCGCCCCAGGACCACACTGGGAAATACTCTGAAACCGCCGCGGAATTCATAGATCCCGCGCCGGAGTTTCTGGCGGATCAGCGGCCAGCCCTTGGGGCGGTGGCGCGCCGGGCCGATGGCGTGTTCGCCAGGGGCCTCATTGCCCTGTTCGGCCAATGCGGGCTGGACCTGATAGACCTTGACGGCGCGCGCGGGCAGCGAGGCGTCAAAGTTGAACAGGAGGTTGTCCAGGGTGATTTCAAACGGACGGCTGTCCAAGAGGTGCTGTGCCGCCCGGCGGGAGATCACATAGGCTGCACCGCCCGCGTGGCGGGACAGCATCTGACGCACCTCGCGGCCCATATGGGTAAAGCCATCCTTGCCAAGAGCGACCTGCAGCTTTTTGGCCCGCCAGCGTTCGAATTTGACGATGCCGGCATCCTGCGGCCACCACGACAGGTCGTTCAGCCAGGCGCCGGTGTCGGGCGACAGAAACACGTCATCCTCCAGGATCAGCGCCACATCGGCATCTGAATCCAAAAGCGCCTGCCAGGCCCTAGCGTGGCTGAGGGTGCAGGCCATGTCCTTGGTCTGGAAATAACCCCAGTTGCCCTCGGAGGCGCACTGCTTGAGCATCTCGTCACGGCTGACTTGGGTGCTGTCCACCGCATTGATACGCGCAGCCGAAAGCCCGGCCTGATCCAGCTCCCGCTGCATCAGCGCTGCCCGGCCCGTGGCCTGCTGCAAGCCTATGAGGTAGACAGCGGCTTTCACGAGGCTTGGTCCTCTAAGCTGTTTGATGCTGTGAACCGCTCCAATCGAACACCGGAGCTGTAAACAGAACGGTCAATATAGGTGGGTGCCATCTTATTGGTTTCCATAGGTGGTATTGACCAAAGCGCCGATCCCGGAGACTGCCGGACCGCCGACCGCCATTAGCCAGCCGATGGCTAAGAATGTTTGGGCCACTGTTCTCCGAGGGAGGTTGAACAAGAAAGCGAAGGAGTTTCTATTCAACGAGTTGTGAGGTTTTGAAGCACGCATCGTGTTTTCGAGAACCCACAATTGATGACGAGCTACGGCAATGAAAAAGTATCCCATTACACCGAAGGTCAGCGCAATTTTCAAAGCCTGTGGCGTCTCAAAACCCATTTGCTCTCTCGTGTGGCTTGGCCTGTGATGGAAACTGAAAGGTCCAATGGACCTTTCAGGGGGGGCTTTGGAGGGAAACTACCCCTTAACCGCTTTCACGATCTTCTCGGCACCGTCTTTCAGGTTGTCGGCGGCGATCACGTCAAGGCCGGAGGTGTTGATGATCTCCTTGCCCTTTTCGACGTTGGTGCCTTCCAGGCGGACTACCAGCGGCACTTTCAGGCCGACTTCCTTGACCGCGGCAACCACGCCCTCGGCGATGACGTCGCAGCGCATGATGCCGCCGAAGATGTTGACCAGGATGCCTTTGACCTGCGGGTCCGAGGTGATGATCTTGAAAGCCTCGGTCACCTTCTCCTTGGTGGCGCCG
>NZ_LUKH01000788.1:0-1671 GCF_001593695.1 Leisingera sp. F5
GACACCGTGCGGGCCAGGAAAAACGCCGTATAGACAGCCGTTGCCGTAAATTCGATTGAGGGGTCGCCCGACGCACCGAAGATCAGATAGGAAATGAGAGCCGCGAAAACCATCGCAAAAACAGTGGCCCCGATTCCCATCAGGAAGCGGTACACAAGGAATGGCATCTTTTCCTGATAGCCTTCCGGGTTGGCCTGGATCCGGGCGACCACAAAACGCTTGGCGATGCGTTTGCCGTAAATCTCTGTCGACAGCCAGCGCCCGATCAGCAGGAACAAAACGCTCCAGCCCAGCACCTCGGCATAGGTCATGATGCGGCCGTCCGGGCTGGTTTGGCGCAGAATGTACTGCATCTCAAAAATTGAATAGGGCAGCGCCTCAAGCCGACTGTTCAGCTCCGCCCGAAAGGCGGCAACCCTGGATTGCGCTTTCATCAGCGCCGAGGGCTGCTCCATCGTGTCTGATGCAGGATGGTCCGCTTCCTGCTCCTCGTCCGGCGGCGCGTTTAGCAACTGGCCGCTGCTGTCCACCACGACCACACTGACACCGCTTTGCGCCGCCTGTTCGATCGCACGGGACAACGTATCGGCTCCGTTCGCTTCACTTTCCTGCGCGCCGGCGTGAGCGGCCAGGCCAAAACTCAGCAGGCCGCAAATGAGAACCCGGAACAAAACTTGCAGCATGACCGCCTATCCTTTTGGAAACTTGCGTCAAATTAACCACGCAGCAGAGCGTTGCGCAAATGGCGCGGACGCAATTTCCTGTGCGGCAGGCAACAAAGGCGCATGATTGCATGCACACAGGCTCCGGGCTATACCAATTCATACACCCGCCCCTTGGGCGGACTGCTGCAGAGCCTGGGCTGGCAAACACCCTCCGGGCTTGAGCGGCAGCAAAAGCAAACACTGACCGTGCCCCCGCCGCAACCGGCTTCAGGGGCGCGCAAACTGAGGCGGAAGATGGCGGAGCACACGAGCACGCGCCCGGGGACGAGCGGCAAAACCGGCTGGCCTGGTTCCTGCGCCGCCGGTCCCGGATTTCAGCCATCCGCCGCCCGGCAACCCGATCAGGCAATTCAATGACGACCGCAAGCACCACACCGGCAGCGGCGGGCACCGGCGCCCGCGGGCCGCGGATCATGTTCTACAGCCACGACACTTTCGGACTGGGGCATCTGCGCCGTTCACGTGCGCTGGCAGGTGCGCTCACCTCTGCCAACCCCGACGCCTCGGCGCTGATCCTGACGGGTTCACCGGTTGCGGGGCGGTTTTCCTTCCCGACCCGGGTCGATCATGTCCGCCTGCCGGGTGTGATCAAGCGTACCGACGGCTCTTATGCCTCGCGCACCATGGGCATGAGCATCGAAGAAACTGCTGATCTGCGCGCTGCACTGATCCGCTCCACAGTGGAGCAATACGACCCTGATGTGCTGGTGGCCGACAAGGAACCCACCGGCTTTCGCGGTGAGCTGATGCCGGCGCTGGACCTGCTGAAATCGCGGGGCCGCTGCAAGATGGTGCTGGGCCTGCGCGATGTGCTGGACGAGCCCGAGGTGCTGGCCGCCGAATGGGAGCGCAAGCACGCGGTTGAGGCCACCCGCGATTTCTATGATGAGATTTGGGTCTACGGGCCGCGGTCCGTGTACGATCCCACCGCGGGGCTGCCCTTCAC
>NZ_LUKH01000789.1:0-1671 GCF_001593695.1 Leisingera sp. F5
CCATAGTGCCGCGCAGGATCTTGCCGGAACGGGTCTTGGGCAGCCGGTCGACCACCGCCGCCAGTTTAAATGCGGCAACCGGGCCGATCTTCTCGCGCACCAGCTGGACGACCTCGGATACCACCTCGCCATGATCGCGATCGGCACCGGCGTTCAGGCAGAGGAAGCCAACCGGCATCTGGCCCTTGAGGCTGTCCGCCACGCCGATCACGGCGCATTCGGCGACATCCGGGTGGCCCGCCAGCACTTCCTCCATGCCGCCGGTCGACAGTCGGTGGCCTGCGACGTTAATGACATCATCGGTGCGTGCCATGATGTAGAGATAGCCATCTTCATCCTTCATGCCCGCATCGCCGGTCTCGTAGTAGCCGGGAAATGTGGTGAGGTAGCTTTTCTTGAACCGCTCTCCGGCATTCCACAGCGTCGGCAGGGTGCCCGGCGGCAGCGGCAGTTTGACCGCGATGGCGCCCAGCTCGCCCGGCGCTACCGGGTTGCCGCCTTCGTCCAGAATATCGACTTCATAGCCGGGCATCGGCACTGCAGGCGAACCAAGCTTGGTCGGCAGTTCTTCGATCCCCAGCGGATTGGCGGCAATCGACCAGCCGGTTTCGGTCTGCCACCAATGGTCCACCACAGGAACCTTCAGTTGTTCCTGCGCCCAGGTGATGGTGTCGGGATCGGCGCGCTCGCCGGCCAGATAAACCTGCTGCAGGCAGCTCAGATCGTATTTCTTGACGAATTCGCCCTTGGGATCTTCCCGCTTCACCGCGCGAAAGGCAGTGGGGGCGGTGAAGAAGCTCTTGACCTTATGCTCGGAGATCACCCGCCAGAATGTGCCCGCATCCGGCGTGCCCACCGGCTTGCCCTCAAACACAACTGTCGTGTTGCCGTGGATCAGCGGCGCATAGCAGATGTAGCTGTGGCCAACGACCCAGCCCACATCGGAAGCAGCCCAGAACACATCGCCGGGATCAACGTTGTAGATGTTCTTCATCGTCCAGTTCAACGCCACCAACTGGCCCGCGGTGTGGCGGATCACGCCTTTGGGCTGGCCGGTGGTGCCGGAGGTGTAGAGGATATAGGACGGGTGGTTGCCTTCCACGGGCACACATTCGGCGGGTTCCACACCGTATTGGAAGCCATGCCAGTTCACGTCCCGGCCCGGAATCAGATCCGCCACTTCCTGTTCGCGCTGGAAAATCACGCAGAACTCCGGCTTGTGCTCCGACAAGTCGATGGCGCCATCCAGCAGCGGTTTGTAATGCACGGTTCGGCCCGGCTCGATCCCGCAGGAGGCGGCGATGATCGCCTTGGGCTTTGCGTCATCAATCCGCACCGCCAGCTCGTTGGAGGCAAATCCGCCGAACACCACCGAATGCACAGCTCCGATGCGGGCGCAGGCCAGCATCGCCTCCAGCGCTTCAGGGATCATCGGCATGTAGATGATGACCCGGTCGCCTTTTTCGACGCCCTTGGCGCGCAGCGCTCCGGCCAGTGTGGCGACGCGATTGCGCAGCTCGACATAGGAGATTTCACGCTTGGTATGGGTGACCGGGCTGTCATAGATGATCGCGGTCTGTTCGCCGCGGCCTTGTTCCACATGGCGGTCAACGGCGTTGTAGCAGGTGTTCACCTTGGCATCGGAAAACCATTCATAAAGGCCATCGCCCT
>NZ_LUKH01000790.1:0-1670 GCF_001593695.1 Leisingera sp. F5
GGCCGGGTTCGATCGACTATGTGCTGGGCATTGTGAAGGCCTATACCACCCGTGTGGGCGAAGGCCCGTTCCCGACCGAACTGCTGGATGCGGACGGCAAGCCGGATGCAGATGGCGACCGGCTGGGCACCCGAGGCCATGAATTCGGCACCACCACCGGCCGCCAGCGCCGCTGCGGCTGGTTTGATGCCTGCCTGGTGCGCCAGACCTGCGCCACCTCCGGCATCAACGGTATTTCGCTGACCAAGCTGGATGTGCTGGACGGGTTCGAGACCCTGAAGATCTGTGTGGGCTATGATCTGGACGGCGAACGCCTGGATTACCTGCCGACAGCTGCCGACAGCCAGGCTCGCTGCACGCCGGTCTACGAGGAAATGCCCGGCTGGAGCGAGAGCACCGAAGGCGCGCGCAGCTGGAATGACCTGCCGGCCAATGCGATCAAATACGTGAAACGCGTGGAAGAGCTGATCGAATGCCCGGTGGCCCTGCTGTCCACCTCGCCCGAGCGCGATGATACCATCCTCGTCACTGACCCGTTTGCTGACTGATGGCGCTTGGTTACAAGGCCCGGCGGCGTTGGTCGCTTGTGATCCTGCTGATCGGTCTGCCGCTTTATATTGTGCTGGCCGTCAGCGTGGTGAGCTGGTTGGGTCGTCCGCCGATCCTGGTTGAACTGCTGGTCTATGTGGTTCTGGGTCTGCTTTGGGCGCTGCCGTTCAAATTTGTGTTTCGCGGTGTGGGCAAGGAAAACCCCGACGATTCCCAAGGCTAAGCCCGATCAGCCCAAGCGTAGAAATGAAAGAAGGAGCGATGTGACTACCGCTCCTTTTTTATTGGGCCAATCTGCTGAAGCAGGAGGCGACCTTGGGATCTAGTTGAACGAACAAAGTCGCAGATTACCAAGATGTGCTGGCACAAAAAAACGGCCCCAGATTGGAGCCGTTTTTTTGAATTCGTGCAGCGATATCAGCCAGCCGCGCGGCTATCGGGCTTATATCCGATGTCACCGGCAGCCGTAAAACGACCGCTTCCGGCCTTTTCAATTTTGCCGTCACGCAGCAATTGACCGAACGAGCGCAATCCGTCTTCGCGGTTGAATTCTGTTGTGGCCTCCATCTGGCGAACCTTGTTCATCAGTTGCGGACGCGAGAATTGTTCGAGCCCTTCAACAAAGCTGAGATAGGCAGCGGCGGCTTCGAGCAGTTCGGGCAACTCAACTGCGCCGCGTTCGGCGGCGTAGGCTGTGAAGCTGCTCCCGTTTGAGCCCGCTCCGGTTTCCACCTGTTCCAGGTGGGCACCGCGAATACGGCGGGGGCGGATCGGTCCGCGCGTTTCAGTCGGGGTATCGATCCGCTGTTCAGCCACCAGTTTGAGCGGTGCGGCGCGCTCCTGGGTGTCGGGGCGTTCGGCACGATCTTTGCGGCCGGCGTTTGACACCGGGCGGCGCGGACGTACGACGTTTGCCAGATCGGAACGATAGGGTTCGTCATCGGGCTGTGTGCCGACGGTGCCACCGGCAGCACGTTCTGCTTCGGCGGCAGCAACGGCAGCACGCAATTGATGGAAGGTCTCGCGATTGGTCGACAATTCAGGGTCTTCCAGCTTTTCATCCGCTGCATCCATCAACCGGGAGACGTCGGTTTCAGGGGTATCGGCGCTGGCAACAGGTA
>NZ_LUKH01000791.1:0-1669 GCF_001593695.1 Leisingera sp. F5
TCGCGGCCCAGGATGTAGTCCTCGTTGTGCAGCGTCGCATTCGACACCACCACGCCGCCTACGGTCAAAGGAGTGAGGCGGGCAACCGGGCTCAGCGCGCCGGTACGGCCGACTTGAATGTCGATGGCCTCCAGCCGGGTCCAAGCGAGTTCCGCCGGAAACTTATGCGCGATCGCCCAGCGGGGCGTGGTCGAGCGGAAGCCCAGCCGCCCCTGCAGCGCCAGATCATTGACCTTATACACAACGCCATCAATGTCATAGCCAAGCGTTGCGCGCTGTTCTTCGATGCTGCGGTAGTGGCTGATCATCTCTTCAAGAGTTGCGCACAACCGGGTCAGCGGGTTTGTTTGAAACCCCAGGGAGCGCAGCCGCGCAATTGCCTCCATCTGCGTTTCTGCCAGGGGTTCACTCAGCTCACCCCAGCTGTAGGCAAAGAACCGCAAAGGCCGGGCCCGGGTGATTTCCGCATCCAGCTGCCGCAGCGACCCTGCGGCGGCGTTGCGCGGATTGGCAAAAATCTTGCCGCCGCGTTCTTCGTGCCGGGCATTCAGCGCCTCGAAATCCGCGTGACTCATGTAGACTTCGCCGCGCACTTCCAGCACCTCCGGCGCTCCGTCCAGCTGCTGGGGAATGTCGGCAATGGTTCGGGCGTTGGCGGTCACATTTTCACCAATGCTGCCATCGCCGCGCGTTGCCGCCTGGATCAGAACGCCCTGTTCATAGCGCAATGACAGCGATAGCCCGTCGATCTTGGGTTCGGCGGTAAAAGACAATCCATCAAAAGTCGTGAGGCCCAGGTATTTGCGGATGCTGCGGTCGAAATCGGCGACGTCCTCATCCTCAAACGCGTTGCCCAGCGACAGCATCCGCACCGAATGGGTGATCTTGCCAAAGCCAGATGCCGCGGGCGCGCCAACAGCATCCAGCTGGGCCGCTGTTTCAGCCAGTTCAGGGAATGCCTCTGCCAAGTTCCGGTAACGGCGTTTCAGCGAATCATACTCGGCATCGCTGATCTCAGGCGCGTCGGCCTGATGATAGGCCAGATCCGCCGCCCGAAGATTTTCTTCCAGTGCCAGAAATTCAGCCTGCGCGTCTTCAGCCGTCAGGTTTGCCACGTCTTTTTCTGTTTTCTCTGCCACGCGCGGTCCCTCTTCGTTCTTCCCTTTCGTGATAAGGTGCGGCGCCAGCCGCGTCCAGCGCATCCATCAGACCGTCAGCAACAAGCTGCAAAAAGCAAAAAGACCCGCCAGCCGGCAGGTCCTTGCAACCGGCGGCACATGGTCATGTGCCGACCGGGTGATCATCCTTTCAGGCGCCGACAGCCAGCCGCTGGCCGCCTGACAGGTGGTCTTCCTGCGGATCACGCAGCACGTAACCGCGGCCCCAGACAGTTTCGATGTAATTCTCGCCGCCTGTTGCATTGCTAAGCTTCTTACGCAACTTGCAGATGAAAACATCAATGATCTTCAGTTCCGGCTCATCCATGCCGCCATAAAGATGGTTCAGGAACATCTCCTTGGTCAGCGTGGTGCCCTTGCGCAGCGACAGAAGCTCCAGCATCTGGTATTCCTTGCCGGTCAGATGCACCGCCTTGCCATCGGTCTCAACCGTTTTGGCATCCAGGTTGACCGCAATCTTGCCGGTCTTGATAATGGATTGCGAATGCCCC
>NZ_LUKH01000792.1:0-1668 GCF_001593695.1 Leisingera sp. F5
AAGGTTGGTTGTATCTCTCTGTGATCCTGGATCTGCATTCAAGACGGGTGATCGGCTGGGCGGTGAGCAATCGAATGAAACACGATCTGGCGATCCGGGCATCGAAGATGGCTATCGCCCCGCGGCAACCACCCAAAGGGTGCATCCACCTCTCCGGTCGCGGCAGCCAGGGCGGATTCAAACGGTCGTCGCAACAGGGCCATGGAGGAAGTTGTGATGATAGAACAGAAGCGTGGTTCGGACCGTTGCGGACGGAAGAAGCTGAGTCCACCCGGCCGCCCCAAAGCAGCTCGGCGAGAGGATCAGGCGAAGTTTTGGCGCTTGATTGCGCAAGGACTATCCAGTGAAGATGCCGCGACAGGAGTTGGGGCTTTGCCCGCGGTTGGTGGCAGGTGGTTCCGGGAGGCCGGCGAAATGCCACCGTCTCAGTATTCGGCGTCTGCACCTTCGTTGTCACGGCGCTATTTGTCTTTTGCCGAAAGGGAAGAGATCGCTCTGCATCGTGCCAGCGGCCTGAGGGTGAATGCCATCGCCCGGCAGATCGGGCGCTCGGCGTCCACGGTGTCACGAGAGTTGCGCCGGAATGCTGCGACACGCAGCGGCGGTTTCGAGTATCGTGCAACCACCGCGCAGTGGCTTGCGGATAGAGCAGCGCACCGGCCCAAGGCAACAAAGCCGGCGCAGCATGCCGCCTTGCGTCAGTATGTCGAAGAACGCCTGTCGGGCGATGTTGCCGGGCCAGATGGCGGCGTCGCGCGAGGTCCCGAAGTCATCTGGACGAAGCGCCGTTCCGTGCGGCGGCAACACCGGGAATGGGCGACTGCATGTAGCCCGGAACAGATCGCCCGGCGGCTGCCGTTGGATTATCCGGAAGATGCATCAATGCCCATCAGTCATGAAGCCCTATATCAGGCCTTGTTCATTCAGGGACGCGGGGTTCTGCGCCGTGAACTGACGGCCTGTCTCCGCTTCGGGCGAGCTCTGCGCGTGCCGAGGGCCCGCCGCAAGGGAAAGGGCAAGGCCTTTGTCTCCGATCAAATCATGATCAGCGAGCGCCCTGCCGAAGCTGCGGATCGTGCGGTGCCGGGCCATTGGGAAGGCGACTTAATTCTTGGTCTGAAAAGCCCGGCGATTGGAACGCTGGTCGAGCGCAGCACGCGTTTCACCCTTCTCCTGCACTTGCCGCCGATGCCTGGTCATGGTGGCGGGCCTCGCCTGAAAAATGGCCCGGCTCTTGCCGGCCACGGTGCCGAGGCCGTCCGTGCTGCAATTGCTCAGTAGATTACTGAACTGCCCTGGCACCTGCGGAAACCCCTGACATTGGACCAGGGCGCAGAAATGGCCCAGCATGAAAGACTGACGGTCGAAACCGGGATACAGGTCTACTTCTGCGACCCGCAAAGCCCTTGGCAGCGTGGCAGCAATGAAAACACCAACGGCCTGCTGCGCCAGTACTTTCCGAAAGGAACTGATCTCAGCAACCATGGGCCAGACAAACTGGAGGCCGTCGCCTTTACATTAACAGGCGGCTGAATTAGTCAGGCCAGCGGGACGCTGTTCTCTCTGAGGGGGGCTGCCTTGTCTCCCTTCCGGATCGGGCGGCTGAAAGCAGGCTTGTGGCCACCTCATACAGCCTCATGCCGCCAGCAACCGGGGCAGCCGGGCGAG
>NZ_LUKH01000793.1:0-1666 GCF_001593695.1 Leisingera sp. F5
CCTTTGATATCAAGCGGGTTTATTACCTCTACGATGTGCCGGGCGGGGCCGATCGCGGCGAGCATGCGCATAAGGCGCTGCATCAGTTCATTATCTGCATGTCGGGCAGTTTTGATATCCTGCTGGACGACGGGGCCGAGACCAAGCGTTTCCACCTGAACCGCTCATACTACGGGCTGTATGTCTGCCCGATGATGTGGCGCTACCTTGACAACTTTTCCTCCGGGGCGGTCTGCATGGTGCTGACCTCCGAGGTGTATGACGAAGCGGACTACATCCGCGACTATGGTGAATTCAAAGCCGCCGTAGGTGCGGCATGAAGGTTCCCTTCCTCGATATCGCGGGCGCCCATGCTGAAATTCAGGATCAGCTGGAGGCAGCCGTGCTGCGGGTGGCGCGTTCGGGTTACTTTATTCTAGGCCCCGAAGTGGAGGCGTTTGAGGCGGATTTCGCCCGCTACACCGGTGCGCCGCATTGCCTGGGCACTGGCAATGGCTTGGACGCGCTGATTTTGACGCTGAAGGCAATGGGGATCGGCCCGGGCGATGAAGTGATCGTGCCCGCGAACACCTATATCGCGACTTGGCTGGCAGTCAGCTTTTGCGGTGCAGCCATTGTCCCGGTGGAACCGCTGGAAGCTACTCACAATATCGACCCGGATGCAGTGGCCGCCGCCATCACGTCCCGAACCAAGGCAATCATCCCGGTCCACCTTTATGGCCAGCCCGCCGACATGGATCCGCTGATAGAACTGGCTAGGCAGCACGGGGTGCACCTGCTGGAAGACGCGGCCCAAGCGCATGGCGCCGGATACAAGGGCAAGCGGATCGGCAGTTTTGGAGAGGCCGCTTGCTGGAGCTTTTACCCAGGCAAAAACCTCGGCGCGCTGGGGGATGGCGGTGGGTTCACCACGACCTCGCCGGAGCTGGCAGAGCGGGTCTCGATGCTGCGGAACTATGGCTCGGCAGTTAAATACGAACATGAGCTGGCGGGACAGAACAGCCGCTTGGACCCGATCCAGGCGGCGGCGCTGCAAGTGAAGCTGCAAGTGCTTGATGGCTGGAATGCCCGCCGCCAGGCAATTGCCGCCCGTTACCTGGTGGCACTGTCTGCGGCCGGACTGGTGTTGCCTGCGGTGCCAAAATGGACGGACCCGGTCTGGCACCTCTTTGTGGTGCGCCATCCCGACCGGGATGCTTTCCGCGCCCGGCTGGAGGCTGCAGGAGTCGGGACCGTCATCCACTACCCCAAGCCGCCGCATTTGCAGAACGCCTATGCAGGGCTTGGCTATGGCAAGGGTGCGTTCCCTGTTTCGGAGACGCTGGCCACAGAAGTGATCAGCCTGCCGATCGGGCCTGCTCAGACTGACGCGCAGACCGAATATGTAATCGAACAGGTGTTGAAACTGGCGTGACCGGCCCGCCCGGTATTTTTGACGCCCGGCCCTTTGAACCTGCAAGTGTGCTTTGTCTAGGGACGAGGTCGCTGGTCAATGCATCAATAAGCGGCTGAATTTGACCGGTGCAATCCAGCAGTTGGATCAATGCCGGCGTTTTGGAAGCCTGTTGTGTGGAAATTGTATTGCGAAGCCGGGGCCGCCAATTGTAAAATGTCGCATGACAATATGGCATCCTGATCCTTCCACCTTGACCTCCCCCCTGCATGC
>NZ_LUKH01000794.1:0-1666 GCF_001593695.1 Leisingera sp. F5
GTGATGCCGCCGGTGACATCGGCATCCTTGGCGTCGGCGATCATGTAATCGCCCTTGCGATAGGTGCCCGCGCGGATGCGGGCGATCTTGTCGGCATAACGGGTCATGGGTCAGTCCTTGCGAAGGCTTTGTCCGCTTTGCGGATCGAAGGCGTGAATATGGTCGGGGTCGATGGCAAAGCTCACCCGGTCCCCGATGGCGAGGCCCCGGAAGGCCGGGGTGGTAAAGGACATCTCGTGCCCCTCCACATCGGTGATCACCTGCCCCTCGGCGCCCATGTTTTCGACCAGCACCACAGTGCCGGTCAGCGCGCCGGGCGTGCCCTCGGGGCACAGCTCCATCCGGGCGGGGCGCAGGCCCAGCTCGACCTGCTGGCCGGGGCGCAGGCTTGGGAAGGCCCCCGGTGAAAGCCGCAGCGCGATGCCGCCCGCGCGGGCGATATGGCCATCCTCTATCGTGGCATGGAGGAAATTCATCGCGGGCGTACCGATGAAATCGGCAACAAAGCGCGTGGCGGGCCGTTCAAATATCTCGTCCGGGCTCCCCAACTGCTCAATCTTTCCGTCGCGCATCAGCACGATGCGGTCGGCGATGGTCATCGCCTCAAGCTGGTCATGGGTGACGAAGATCGTGGTGGTCTTGAGCTGCAGGTGCATCTTGCGGATTTCTGTCCGCAGCTTTTCGCGCAGCTTGGCGTCAAGGTTCGACAGCGGCTCGTCGAAGAGGAAGGCCGAAGGCTCCCGCACGATGGCGCGCCCGATGGCCACCCGCTGGCGCTGGCCGCCGGAGAGCTGGCCGGGGCGGCGGTCCAGGTAATCGGAAAGATTCAGCGCATTGGCGGCGGCTTCGATGCGGCGGTTCTGTTCCTCAACTGGGACCTTGGCCATCTTCATCGGGAAAGCGATGTTCTTGCGCACCGACATATGCGGATAAAGCGCGTAGGACTGAAACACCATCGCCAAGCCGCGCTTGGCGGGTGGCACATAGGTGGCGTCCTGCTTGTCGATGCGGATCTGGCCGGAGGTCACGTCTTCCAGCCCGGCGATCAGCCGCAAGAGGGTGGACTTGCCGCAGCCCGAAGGGCCGACGAAGACCGTGAATTCGCCGTCGTCGATGGTCAGGTCCAGGGGCGGGATGACTTGTACGTCGCCAAAGCTTTTGGAGACTTTGTCCAGAGTGATGCGTCCCATGTCGTTGTCTCCTTATTTCACGGCGCCGAAGGTCAGGCCGCTGACAAGTTGCTTCTGGCTGAACCAGCCGAGGATCAGGATCGGGGCAATGGCCATGGTGGAGGCCGCGCTGAGCTTGGCGTAGAACAGACCCTCGGGGCTGGAATAGCTGGCAATGAAGGCGGTGAGCGGTGCCGCCTTGGCCGCAGTCAGGTTGAGCGTCCAGAAGGCTTCGTTCCAGGCCAGGATCACGTTCAAAAGAAGCGTCGAGGCGATGCCGGGAATGGCCATCGGCGTGAGGATATACAGCACCTCTTCGCGCAAGCTGGCGCCATCCATCCGGGCGGCTTCGAGGATCTCGCCGGGGATTTCCTTGAAATAGGTGTAGAGCATCCAGACGATGATCGGCAGGTTGATGAGCATCAGCACGATCACGAGGCCAATCTTGGTATCCAGCAAGCCCAGTTGGATGAACAAGAGGTAGATCGGGTACAGAA
>NZ_LUKH01000795.1:0-1665 GCF_001593695.1 Leisingera sp. F5
AACCCGACCCGTGCAGGCCTCTACTATACTCTGCAGGACATGGGCGCGGATCTGACGTTTGAGAACATGCGCGAAGAGGGCGGCGAGCCGGTTGCCGATCTGCGGGCCAAGTACTCGCCCGATATGAAGGGCATTGAGGTTCCGCCGGAACGCGCCGCCTCGATGATCGACGAATACCCGGTGCTGTCGGTGGTGGCTTCCTTTGCGGAAGGCAAGACCATGATGGCGGGCGTCAAGGAGCTGCGCGTCAAGGAAAGCGACCGCATCGACGCGATGGCCAAGGGCCTGCGCATCAATGGCGTGACGGTTGAAGAAGGCGACGACTGGTGGGAAGTCACCGGCCTGGGCATCAATGGCGTGCCCGGCGGCGGCACCTGCGAAAGCGTCCTGGATCACCGCATCGCCATGTCCTTCATGGTGATGGGCATGGGCGCGCAGAGCGCGGTCTCCGTCGATGACGGCGGCCCGATTGCAACATCCTTCCCGATCTTTGAGAGCCTGATGGGGGACCTCGGCGCCAAGCTGGAGCGCACATGAGCGAAAGTTACACGATAGCCGTCGACGGCCCCGCGGCGGCTGGCAAGGGGACGCTGTCCAAGGCGCTGGCGGCTCATTACGGTTTCAGCCACCTGGATACCGGCCTCTTGTACCGTGCCGTGGGGGCCAAGATGCTGGATGGTGTGGCGCCGGTTGAGGCCGCGCAGAACCTGACACCGGAAGACCTGGCGCGCGACGACTTGCGCGGGCGGGAGGTGGCCCAGGCGGCCTCCAAAGTGGCGGTGATAGCCGAAGTGCGCGCCGCACTGATTGATTTCCAGCGCGCCTTTGCCCGCCGGGCCGGGGGCGCCGTGCTGGACGGGCGCGACATCGGCACCGTGATCTGCCCCTATGCGCAGGTGAAATTCTTTGTCACCGCCAGCGCCGAAGTCCGCGCCCGGCGCCGGTTTCTGGAACTCGCCGCTGCGGGCAAGGTGATCACGCTGGATGAGGTGCTGGGTGATGTGAAGGCCCGCGACGAGCGCGACATGAACCGTGCCGAGGCGCCATTGCGGCCGGCGGCTGATGCAATTCTGATCGACACCAGCGATCTGAGCATCGAAGAAGCCCTGGCCAAGGCGATCACAGTGATCGAAGCCCGCCGCGAGGCCGGCGAAACACTGGCATAAACATCAAACAACCCAAAACACCCGCAGCTGACGCATCAGCTGCGGGTGCAAGGGCAGGCGGGACGGAGCGGAACCGCCTGGCCCCCCGGGACGCAGGCTGGCGCGCGATCAGAGCTCGCTGACGGCGGTGTGCTTGATCTGGCCCCACTGGGTGTCTGCTGTTTTGGCGGTGCCGGGCACGTCTTCCAGGAAGGCGGCGCGGGTAGCGGCGTTCAGGAACAGAAACAGCTTGCCGTCATGCACCAGATACTGATCCGGGTCGCCGTCGAATTTCTTGCCCACAGACACGCCATAGGAACAAAAGCCGCCGTGCTGCGGCAAGTACTTCGCCGGATCGGCCTCGAACGCGGTCTTGTTCTCCTCAGAAGTGAAGTAATAAGAGGCGCCATCCACAGTGGCAGAGTAGTTTGCCACGCCTTCCACCGGGTTGCGGCTGTCCAGCAGCGACACAAGGTCAACACCATGCGCGGCCAGCGGCGCCCCGCCGGCAGAGATACCG
>NZ_LUKH01000796.1:0-1665 GCF_001593695.1 Leisingera sp. F5
ATATCATAAATGCTGTCTTTGGCGGCCATATCACCCATTTCGGCTGGAACGTGCCCGGTGTGCTGGCAATTGCCCTGACTGTCGGGGTGATGGTGCTGCTGGCCTGGCTGGTGCAGGTGCTGGTGATGAAGCATCTGGTAGGGCAGGAGCCGATCATCCTGTTTATGGCCACTATTGGTCTTGCCTATTTCCTGGAAGGCGTTGCCGACCTGATGTGGGGGTCCGAGATCAAGACGCTGGATGTGGGCCTGCCGCAGGGCATCAACCTGTGGATCGACGAGACCACCTTTAACATCTTCGGCTACGGCTTCTTTATCGACAATCTGGATATCGTGGCGACGGTGATTGCGGCGCTGCTGGTGGCCGGGCTGGTCTGCTTTGCCCAATACACCAAGCAGGGCCGGGCGATGCGCGCGGTGGCGGATGACCATCAGGCGGCGCTGTCGGTCGGCATCTCGCTGAACTTCATCTGGGTGCTGGTCTGGTCGGTTGCCGGTTTTGTGGCGCTGGTCGCAGGCATCGTCTGGGGCACCAAGTCCGGTGTGCAGTTCTCGCTGTCGCTGATCGCGCTGAAGGCACTGCCGGTGCTGATGCTGGGCGGCTTCACCTCGATCCCCGGCGCCATTGTCGGCGGGCTGATCATCGGTGTGGGCGAGAAACTGTTCGAGTTCGCCATCGGCCCGATGGTCGGCGGCGCCACCGAGAACTGGTTTGCCTATGTGCTGGCGCTGCTGTTCCTGGTGTTCCGTCCGCAGGGGCTGTTCGGGGAGAAGATCATTGAACGGGTCTGACGCTCATATGACCTGCTCCGGGCCTGTTCAGCTTTCCAGCTTGCGGAATGCGGCAATGACAATGGCGGCGAATACCGTGGCGATCAGCGTGAAGGCGATGGTCAGATCGCCGATCAGCTGCCCGGCCAGGAGTGTTAGCAGCCCGGCCCCGAGAAGCCCCATCAGCATCAGCCCCCAAGGGCCGGGTGCGGTCCCGGAGGTTTCCCTGCGTGCCTCCCGGCGCGGCGGCTCGAACTCGAAGGGCGGCAGCACTGTTGCGTCTTCTACCGTTGCCAGCAGCCGACCCTTGGCCTCTGCAAATTCGGCAGCGGATATATCACCCTTTTTCCGCGCGGCCTCCAGCCGCCGGATTTCCTCGACAATCGCTGTCATTGATCCCACTCACTTTACCCAAGAACAGGGTGGCAGAAAGAAATGGGCAAAATGTGGCCAGGCGCGGATTTCTGACAAACTGGTTAATGGCGGGGCGGCGGCATGACCAAGGCGATTGCCGTCATCAACGTGATTGCCTGGGCG
Source organism: Leisingera sp. F5 (assembly GCF_001593695.1). Classification (NCBI taxonomy): domain Bacteria; kingdom Pseudomonadati; phylum Pseudomonadota; class Alphaproteobacteria; order Rhodobacterales; family Roseobacteraceae; genus Leisingera; species Leisingera sp. F5. The sequence continues at coordinate 1,308 of NZ_LUKH01000796.1, forward strand.
GGCTTTTGGGCGTTCGGTTATCTGGCGCTGACCGCGGAAGGGTTCACGGAAACCCAGATCGTCACCGCATCGCTGCTGGCAGCCTCAGGCCTGATTACCGGCATCATTGCATACCTGCGTCTGGTGCGCGGCAGCGAGCGCAGCGGCTATGCCAAACCGTCAAACCGGATGACCCGCGCGCAGCGCGACGCGGCGCAGGCCCAGTGGGGGAAGATCGAATGACTGCCGCCGCTGAAACATCAAAGACAAACACCCGGAGCGGGCCCCGTTTGCAACAGAAAGGGAGCATCTGAGACATGTTCTACCGTGAAGCCGGAGATTTCAAAGTCTCCTACGCCGATGACAGCCAGACCTTCCC
>NZ_LUKH01000797.1:0-1664 GCF_001593695.1 Leisingera sp. F5
GTGCGGCAAGCTGCTCCAGTTCATTTTCGCCGCGGCCCGCCCCGGCGTTACTGTCAATTCCCGTATGCGCCAGCGCCAGCACCAGATCGCAGCCCTGGGCCTTTAACTGCCGGGCCTGGGCCGCGGCGGTTTCAACGATGCCGCCCGCGGCGAGTTGCTGCTGCAACGCCTTGCCGCACCAGATCAGGGTCTGCGGCGGCAGCACCGAAAACAGCCCGATCCGGACCGGTGGCAAACCGGGGCAGCCAGGCACCGCCCGCTCCAGCACCGCCCAGGGTACAAATGGCAGCCGAAGATCAGGCTGCCGCGCCGTCAGGCTTGAGCACAGCACCGGACATGGCACGTCTTTCAGAACGCCTGCCAGCGCCTCCAGGCCGAAATCAAAGTCATGATTGCCAAGACCAACGGCATCATATTTCAAAAACCGGAATGCGCGCGCCAGAGGATGGGGGCCTTTGGCACCCGGTACGATGTCCCCCAGCGGCGCCCCCTGGAAGCCATCGCCATTGTCGACCAGCAGACAGGCCGCGCCCAATCGGTCAGCCTCTGCGCGCGCACGGGTGATCAAAGTGGCAGCGCGGGACAGGCCGATGGCCCCGCCGGGGCGATCGGCATAGTAGTCGTGGCTCAGCAGATTGCAGTGCAGGTCCGTAGTGGCCAGCACGTGCAATTGCCCGATTGTGGTCCGGGATTGCGAGACCCGCGCCCCGCTTGTCATGTCCGAAATTCCGCTGACACCGACTGCCGCTGCTCCTTTCGCACCATTCGGTGCCGTTCTTGTTTTGCGGCTATTTGAATCAGCGTTTTAACGATTTGCAAAGAACCCTTTTTGCTGCATTTGATTTTTTCCTGCTGCCGAGGCTGCAAAGGGGCAGGCGCACCCTATCCAGCAGTGAAAAGCCGCAATTCCCGCCCGGCAGGTGTGGCGGTGCAGTGACAGGCAAGCGCAGATCGATGCCGGTTGCTGGCAACGCCTGCGGCACACTGCCATGGATGGCGCTATTCCATCCATGACAGCCAATGAAACCGCAGCCAGCCAGAGGAGAGCCGCAATGAAACACGCAGAACAAGTGACATTCGGCGGCGGCGGGCTGGAGCGAGCGGCCCATCTGCGCACGGATACCGCAGCGTTGGAAGCGGCCTGGAACAGTGCGGAGGCCCAGGTGCTGCTGATGTGGCGCGGCAAGCCGCTGACCCGGCGCGGCGCGGCGGCGGATCTGCCTTGCGGGCTGGGCTGGACCGGTCCGGTGCATCCGCTGGCCGCTGATTGCAAGGATGCCGCACTGTTTCTTGGCCTGGCACCCGGCGGCGCGCCGTGCTTTGCCTGCGATATCAGCGGCTGGCAGCCCGAAGGCCTGGATCAGGAGGCGCTCAACAGTTTTGCCGATGCCAGCGAGCAGCAGCATCCGGACCTGCCCGCTTCCCATGCCTTTGCCGAGCTGCGCCGGGTGATGACCCGCCTCACGCCGCTGGAAGCGGAACTGGCCGCCACCGCCAAGGCGCTGCTGGCCTGGCACCGCAGCCATCAGTATTGCGCAGCTTGCGGCGCCCCCAGCGATTTGGCGCAGGCCGGCTGGCAGCGGATCTGCCCCGCCTGCAAGACACCGCATTTCCCGCGCACCGACCCGGTGGTGATCATGCTGATCACCCATGGCGATGCTGTG
>NZ_LUKH01000798.1:0-1662 GCF_001593695.1 Leisingera sp. F5
TGGTCTTCCATATTCAGGTGGAGCCGGATCAGATCCGCTATTCCGGCACTGTGGCGCAGGCGTTTGAAGAAAATGAGGACGGCGTGGATTTTCACGCCGTTCTTGACGGCTCCCAAGTGGTTGGGTTCTTCAAGATCGACCGGCTGTATCACGAAACCTACAGCTTTGCCGCGCGGGATGAGCTGGGTCTGCGCGCCTTCATGATTGATCGCGCTGAGCAAGGCAAAGGTTATGCCACGGCTGCCGTTGCCGCGCTGGAACCCTATCTGGCTACGCAGTATCCAGCGCGGCGTGCGGTGGTGCTGACCGTCAATATGCAGAATTTCGGCGCCATCCGCTGTTACCGCAAGGGCGGTTTTTCAGACACCGGCGGCATCTATCCCCACGGCATCGCAGGCCCGCAGCACATTCTGCGGATGGGGTTCGGATAGATCCTAAGCGGTACACCAGCCCCACCCCTTTGCGTGCAATTGAGCACCGCCTAGGGGAAATTTTTAGAATACAGATTCAATGTGTGGTGGACTAAGCCGGTTAACCGGGATGGGAGTTGTTACCATGGCACCGCTTTCGAAGCTTACTGCGCTCGTAATTGCTGCGGCCCTGACCGCCACCAGTGCTATAGCTGCCGGCCCGGACCGCAAGAAACCCGTCAGCGGTCAAACCATTGCCGAATTATATTCTGGAAAAACCTGGACCTGGACCAAGGGAGGCTCCTACTGGGGACCGGACGGCAGTTTTCAGGCTGTTTGGGAAGACAGCGTTGGCCTCGGAAAGTGGTATGCGACGTCCAAGGGCAACCTTTGCTATGAAGCGACCTGGTATAATCAAAAGGGGGATCCCGGCGGACAGCATAACGAATGCTTCCGGCATGTTGCCGATAGCGAAGGGCAATTGTGGAAAAACAGCGAACGAGACAAATCCTGGTACAAGCCGAAAAAAGAACTCGCAGAACGCATCAAGCCTGGCAACAAGATTGCCTCTCAAGTCCGCAAGCTGCGCCGAAAATACGGCATCTGATCGCTGCGCGCCCTACTTCAACTGGCTGTCCTTCGAGCCGCGCCGGTTGAAGCCCCCGCGCGCCTGATGCGCGCCGTCGCGCTCCTGCTGGCAGTCAATGCACAGCTTCACGCCAGGAATGGCGACACGGCGTTTCTCGGGGATCACCTCCTCGCATTCCGCGCAATGGGTCAGGCTTTCGCCCACCGGGCGCCGCACCGCTTTCAGCCGCGCCAGCTCGTCATTGATCGAGGCTTCAATCTGCTCATTCACCGCGCCGTCCTGCGCCCAGCCGCCTGCCATGGCCTGTCCTCCTGTGCCAGAGGGGCTGAATGTAAGGCCGCACAGGCGCTCTGCCTAGGGCTGCCTGAAGGCAATTCCCGAGCAAATCTATCAACTATTTGATTTCATTGCATTTTCTGTTGACCTGCGGCGCAGGCACGGCTAAACAGAATACAGAAATTGCACGCAAGCCAGAATCACCAGGCCGCAAGCAGCCAGCACTCCAGCCATCCCCCGGGACAGCCAGACCGCAAGCAACGCCAGCAACCAGAGTGATTTCAGCCAGCCACGCGCATGACTGTCCGCCAGCGTTTCTGCCAGCCTCCCATTCAGCCGCGAACCCAGCATTTTGCCAGGCCCATGCCAGACAGGTTTTACAGCCAG
>NZ_LUKH01000799.1:0-1661 GCF_001593695.1 Leisingera sp. F5
CCCGGTTGTTCGGGCGCCGTTTTGCGTTCTGCGGCAAAATTCTTCGAAGAATTTTGCCAAGAAAATTCGAATTTTCTTGGCTCAGGCGGCCTCAAGCGCGGTGATGATCGGGGAGAAATCCGCGGCCTTGAGGCTGGCGCCGCCTACAAGTGCTCCATCGACATTGGAGACAGCAAAGATCTCTCTTGCGTTCGATGGCTTGACCGAGCCGCCGTAGAGCAGGCGGATGGCCTCTGCGGTCCCGGCCCCGAAGCGGGTGGTGAGTTCGGCGCGCAGGAAGTTGTGCACTTCGGAAATTTGCTCAAGTGTCGGCACTTTGCCGGTGCCGATGGCCCAGATCGGTTCGTATGCCACAACGGTGTTTTTGCCGGTGGCAGAGGCCGGGACGGAACCTGCAAGCTGAGCGCCAACCACCTTCAGCGTGTCGCCGCCTTCGCGCTCGGACAAGGTTTCACCGATGCAGATCACCGCAGTGAGGCCTTCTGCGATGGCGGCTTCGGCTTTGGCGCAGATCTGGGCGTCAGTTTCGCCGTGGTCGGCGCGGCGCTCGGAATGGCCGAGGATCACGGCGGAGGCGCCGGCGTCTTTCAGCATGGCAGCTGACAGATCGCCGGTGTGGGCGCCGGAGGCGTTTGCGTGGCAGTCCTGGCCGCCGATGGCGACGGCGCTGCCTTTGGCGATGTCGGCTGCGCGCGACAGCAGAGTTGCCGGCGGGCAGATCAGGATGTCCGCAGCCGGGCCGGCATGGCTTTCGGCCAGGGCTGCCAATTCACCCAGGCTGTCGCCGGTGCCGTTCATTTTCCAGTTGCCTGCTGCCAGTTTCCGCCGCATGGGGGATGCCTCCGATCCTCGTTATGTGGGCGTGACAGGTAACACCAGCGGCGGAGTGGCGCAATTCGCTTGGCCGGGGACCGGCCACAAAAAGGGCGGGGAAGACCCCGCCCGCTGATTGCGTCCCGTCTGGACCGGATCAGGCGCCGGGCAGTTCCTTGAAGCTGATCGATTCGCCGCAGCCGCAGGCATCCGCGACATTGGGGTTGTTGAACTTGAAACCGCTTTCCAAGAGCGTCACCTCATAGTCGATTTCGGTGCCGAACAGGAACATCTGCGCCATCGGCGCGATCAGGATGCGGGCGCCGTCCTGTTCCACCACTTCATCGTTGGCAGAGGGCTCGTTGACGTATTCCATGGTGTATTCCATGCCCGCACAGCCGCCTTTCTTGACGCCGATGCGCAGGCCGGCATGGCCGTCCTTGGCCATCAGCCTGGCGATCTGCGCTGCTGCCTTGGGCGTCATGGTCACAGCTTGTTTGCCGGGAATGCCGAACATGGGTTTCTCCTTACACTTATTCCCTATCTAGGGCTGGTGCTGCCGCGGCTCAACCCCGCAAACGTCCAGGCAGGCAGGTAACATGTATTCTGTATGCGGATTTTCAACGGGGAGCGGCCTGAAACCTGCGCTGCCGCCGATCACAGGCCAATGGTGTCACAGTCCCATGCAATTTGCATAGTAGGTGACGGTGGCAGGCCAGTCGGAAAAAACGCCTTCGACACCTGCGTCCTGTGCCAGAACGTCCAGCAGCTGATAATACATGCCGTCGCCGCGGCTGAGACCTGCGAGCGACTGGAAATACCATTCGCCGCCCTGCAGCGGGCCGGAG
>NZ_LUKH01000800.1:0-1658 GCF_001593695.1 Leisingera sp. F5
CGGTGGCGGCCTGCGGCTCGGCCCCCATTGCCCAGATATCTCCCAAGGCATGCACGGCGGCGATGCGGGCCATCATTACCGGGTCATTGCAAAAACTGCGCAGGTGGTCGGTGCTGATCACCTGACGCGTGCTGCCGGTGGTCAGCAGTGCTGCGTCATCGCCGGGCAGCGGGGAAATGTCCTCGCGGTCCGCATGGCTAAGACCGGCGAGCGTGCCGAGCAGGGCATCGCGCCCGACCTTGGCACCGCAGCCGCCGCACATGGGTTTGTCACCCAGCGCTTCCTCCATGCCCAATGTATGTTCGGCAGGCAGGCCCGGCGGATCCATCGCAGGAAAGTCGCGGAACTTCTCCATGAAGGCCTGATCGATGCGGTCCTTCCAGCTCCACATCAGCGGGCCTGCGAGGGTGGTGCCGAAGCGTTCGCCAAGCGCTTCCTTGGTGCCCATGGAGATCAGTTTCAGATAGTCTTTTTGCGGCTTGTATCTGCGCAGGGGGTCGCCGGTCAGCAGGGCGCGGAGATTGTGGTAGAGCACCGGCGCCTGGCGCACTGCATAGACGCCGGCCTTGGGGCGCGGGGCGAAATCCATATGGGCGCAGTCGCCGGCGGCCAAGACATTGGTGGCGGAGCTTTGCAGGGTTTCGCCGACCCGGATGAAACCGTCTTGCAGGTCCAGCCCGCTGTCCGCAAGCCAGCCATAGGGGCGGGCGCCGGCGGCACCGGTGGTGAAGTCCGACAAGATCTCGCGCCCGTCCTGCAGAAGGATATGGTCGGCCTCGATCCGTTCGATCCGGGCATTTTCCTCGAGCCGGACACCTTGTTCGACCAAAGCGCGGCGCAGTCTGTGACGGGCTTTTGCGCCAATCGCGCGCAGGGCCTGATCGCTGTCGATCAGAGTCGCCTGGGCCAGCCGGCCGCGGGATCTGAGGGCAAAGGCCATCGCCAGGATCAGTTCCACGCCTGCAACGCCGCCTCCGATCACGGCGACGTAGGCGGGGGCATCGCCCTCGCGGAACGTTCCCCACTGCGCGGCGAAGCGGCCCAGCGGTTTGGCCGGGGTGCCGTGGCCGGCAAAGCCCCGCAGGTCCGGCATGGCGGAGGTGATGCCGACATCAACGGAGGCGACGTCATAGGCGATGGGCGGGCGGCCCGGCACATGTACAAGCTGGGCCGTGGTGTCGATATGGTCCGCCGCGCCCAGCACCACGCGGGCACCGGCAAACCGTGCCAAACGCACCAGGTCGATGTCCAGCTCATCGCGCGCATAGTGGCCTGCGACGAAACCGGGCAGCATACCCGAGTAAGGCGCGGTCGGGCCGGGGTTGATGATGGTCAGACGGGCACCGGGCAGGGGCCGCATGCCCCATTTGCGCAGCACCAGCGCGTGGGTATGGCCGCCGCCGATCAGCACCAGATCGCGGGTCAGCGGCAAGCGGGAGGTGTCCATCACGGTTCAGGCCTTCCTGAGTGGTGTGCGTTCAGTCTTCGGTGGGCGGGGTGAGGGTCGGGTGGCGGCGTTCCTCGTCCTCGGGCGTGTCATGGGTGGCCCAATGATCGTCGCCGCCGGCCTCTGGCATGGTGTCGCGGGTTTCCTGCCGGTGAATATGCACCTTGGCAATGAAATTCGCGGTGATCGGCGCGGTGAGGAACAGGAACAG
>NZ_LUKH01000801.1:0-1658 GCF_001593695.1 Leisingera sp. F5
CCCGCGCATGACATATTCGGCCCCGCCGAACACAACGGCACCTTCCGCGGCAACACTCATGCCTTTGTAACGGCCCGGGTTGCGATCCGGAAATTCTGGGCCGGCGGCGGGTTCCAAAAGGATGCTGCCGCCAAAGCCCGGCTGTTGACTGCCGCCTTGGAAGAAATGGCCGAATTGCTGCCTGGCGCCTGCCTCAAGGGGCGCGGCATGATGCAGGGGCTGGATGTCGGCTCAGGCGGGCTGGCCGCCAGCATCTGCGCCCATGCCTTTGAGAACGGGCTGATTATCGAAACCTCCGGCAACAAAGACCAGGTGGTCAAGGTGCTGGCCCCCCTGACCACATCTGAGGATACCCTGATGAAGGGTCTGAACATCCTGCGCGGCGCGATCCGCGGCGTAACGGACTCAAGCAAATTTGCAGCGGAGTAAGACATGATAGTTCGCGACTACAACGACATTGTCAAAAGTGACCGCAGCCGCGTTGTATCGGACGCAAAGTGGTCTTCGGTCCGGATGCTGCTGGAGCAGGACGGGATGGGGTTTTCGTTCCACATCACCTTTCTTGAGGCCGGTTCGGAACACACGTTCGAATACAAGAACCACTTCGAGAGCGTTTATTGCATGCAAGGCACAGGCTCGATCACCGATCTGGCCACCGGCGAAACCCACCTGATCCGGCCCGGCGTGATGTATGCGCTGGACAAACATGACCGCCACACCCTGCGCGCCGAGGACGAGCTTGTCATGGCCTGCGTGTTCAACCCGCCGGTGACCGGCAGCGAAACCCACCGCGAAGATGGCTCCTACGCGCTGGAAACCACCTGAAGAGGCCCCGGCGCCAGCCGGGGGATAGACAGTGAATTTTCCCGAACACACCGTCGAGAAAATCGGCGGCACGTCGATGTCCCGCATCCGGGAGTTGCGCGACACTTTGATCATTGCTGACCGTTGCGGCGGCGCGCTCTATCACCGGATTTTTGTTGTCTCCGCTTTTGGCGGGATCACCAACCTGTTGCTGGAGCATAAGAAATCCGGTGAACCTGGCGTCTATGCCCTGTTTGCCAACGACGACAACGATCATGGCTGGCTTGATGCGCTGAGCCGCGTGGGTGAAGCGATGGCCAGGGTCCACAATGGCGTCCTGGACAATCCGGCCGACCGGGCGCTGGCGGAGGATTTCGTGCGCGACCGCATCGAGGGGGCCCGCAGCTGCCTGTTCGACCTGCAGCGCCTGTGCTCCTACGGCCATTTCCGCCTGTCGAGCCAGATGATGCTGGTGCGTGAGCTGCTGTCCGGGCTGGGCGAGGCGCATTCCGCCTTTGTGACAACGCTGATGCTGCAGCGCGCCGGTGTGAATGCCCGGTTTATTGACCTCAGCGGCTGGCGCGATGACAAGGAATGCTCGCTTGAGGAACGGATCAGCGGCGGCCTTGGCACTCTTGACCTGGCATCGGAACTGCCCGTCGTCACCGGCTACGCGCAGTGCCGCGAGGGGCTGATGCGCGAATATGACCGCGGGTATTCCGAAGTCACATTTTCCACCATCGCGGCATACACCCAGGCGAAAGAGGCGATCATCCACAAGGAGTTCCACCTGTCATCCGCAGATCCGGCGCTGGTGGGCACGAAAGCTGTGCGCAAACTGGGGCACACGAATT
>NZ_LUKH01000802.1:0-1657 GCF_001593695.1 Leisingera sp. F5
CCGGCATTGCACTTTCGCCCGGACCCATCATTTCCCAAAACTGGTTGTGGTTCCACAACTGCGAAATGTTGTTGAAAATACCGTTCTGGGCAACCGAACCGGCGTCATAGGTGCCTTTGATGATCTCTTCCAGCGACTTGCCGTCCCAATCGGTGCCGGCGATCAGCTTGTTACCGTTATCGACATAGGCCTTGTGGTGCAGGTCGTGGTGGTATTCCAGGGTTTCAGCCGACATGCCTTTGGCGGCCAGAGCGTCATGTGCATAAGGAAGATCGGGAAGTTCAAAAGCCATTTGGGCCCCCTGTGAAAAAGTTTGCGTTCCTGCGCAGATACATGCTGTGTGCGCGCTATCAGGTCAAGAGCCAAGGCTCCATTTCCGCGCAAGGTCTATGTGCAAAAAGATTATGCCTGCCCCGCCCGGTTGGCGCGATGCTGGCCTCAGTCTTTTTTGACTATGCATTTACCTTTGCCGCGCGGCTGATTGGCGACACCCGTGATGACGCCGCGGATCGACAGAGTGTTCTGCTTGGTATTCAAAACACCTGAATACAGCCCATCAAGCGTCATCCGGGCATTGCTGACCGGGATGTTGTTCACCCGCCAGTCCAAGTTGTAGGAAATTTCGTTTCGCGGTTCGACTTTAGCCGGAATAGGCTCTCCGATCAGTTTGTGTATATACCCGTCATAGATCTGCGCAGACTGGTTTTCTTCGTCCCATATGACAAGCACCCGCGGGGCTATCCAGCCATTGTTAGTGAACACCTTGATCGCGCAATCATATGTGATGGTGGCTTTTCTTCCCGCCGCTGCAGAGGACGCGGCTGCCAGCACAATGGATGCAGCCAGTAGATATCGTTTCATTCAGATGGTTCCCTTGTTTTGCAGCGCAGTGATGCAAGGGAGCCAGTTCCGATGCAATCGCAATCTGCAGTTGCACGGCAATCTGCAGCTGCACGGCAATCAATAGATTGCTCGCCAAGTCAATACACGCGCTTAGTTCAACCTCATGTGGTTCTGGGCCAGCAGTGACAAAGAGGGCTCCCGGCGGCAAGTCCCCGAGCCGCGCGGCGGTTGCACTGCTCTGCCTGTACGGATTGATTGAATGCTCATCTTCAGGTTTGCAGTGTTCAGCACAGCCCTGAAGCGCGGCTCTGCCTGCCCGCTGTCCGTCAGTACTGCAAGCCCCGGCAACGACCAGCTAAGCGCATAAGTTGTCATGCTGCGTTGCGAAACCTTGGCCGCAACGGACACCCCAAACGCCGCATCGGTGACCTGTGCAGTGGTGAAATCATCAGAAAACCGCACGGTGATACGGCCAGGAACCCAGAACGCGCCGGAAATCGGTTTCAGGTTGCAGCTAAAGCTGGTTTCCGCCAGGGCGCTCGCCCCGGAAAACGTTAAAACCAATGCCAGAATTCCGCATGCCGGCAGGCGCATCAGTCGCTCCCTGAAACAGTTTCGCACTGCCCCTCCTCCCGCCACGGAAAGGCATCAAATTCAATCTGTTGCAATCGATGCAAAGGGTCATTTCCAAGGAAATTCAAATGCAAAAACGGTGCCCCGGAAGGTCTCCAGGGCACCGTAAATGACGCGTGATGGCGTCACAAGCAAAAAGCGAGTGAAAATTTTAGTAAACACCCACTTTACTTTGCGGATG
>NZ_LUKH01000803.1:0-1656 GCF_001593695.1 Leisingera sp. F5
CCGTCGGTACCGCCTCGATGGCTGCCGATGCCGAGATCTGCGCGATGCTGTCCGACACGTTGGAGACCGTCGGCATTCCGCGCGGCGACTATCTGGTGCGTGTGAACAACCGCAAGGTTCTGAACGGCGTGCTGGAGGCGATGGGCCTGGGCGAGGGCGATGCCAAGCGCGACGACGTGCTGCGCACTATCGACAAGTTCGACAAGGTGGGCGAGGCCGGCGTGCGTGAGCTGCTGACCAAGGGTCGGCTGGATGCTTCGGGAGCCTTCATTGACGGGGTTGGCTTGTCAGGCGATCAGGCGGCGCCGGTGCTGGCCTTCCTGACCTCCAAGGCAGCAGACACGGCTGGCACCCTTGCTAACTTGCGTGCAGCTGTGGGTGACAGCAAGGCCGGCCAGGAGGGTATTTCCGAGCTGGAACAGATCAGCGAGCTGCTGGCGGCCGGCGGTTATGGCAAGGACCGGATCGAAATCGATCCCTCGGTTGTGCGCGGGCTTGGCTATTATACAGGTCCAGTGTTCGAGGCAGAGCTGACCTTTGAGATTTTCGACGAGAAAGGCCGCAAGCGGCAGTTCGGCTCGGTTGCGGGCGGCGGGCGCTATGACGGGCTGGTGAAGCGCTTTACCGGCCAGGAAGTGCCTGCGGTGGGTGTGTCTATTGGTGTCGACCGGCTGCTGGCTGCACTGCATGCCAAGGGACGGCTCTCGGCGGAAGCAACTGGCCCTGTGGTTGTCACCGTAATGGACCGCGACCGGATGGCGGATTACCTGGCGATGGTGGCGGAGCTGCGCAACGCGGGCATCCGGGCCGAGGTTTATCTGGGCAATCCCAAGAACTTCGGCAACCAGCTGAAATACGCGGACAAGCGAAACTCGCCTGTGGCGGTGATCGAAGGCGGCGACGAAAAGGCCAATGGCGTAGTGCAGATCAAGGACCTGATCCTAGGCGCCAAGATCGCCGAAAGCGCCACGCTGGAAGAGTGGAAGGAACGTCCAAGCCAGTTTGAGGTGCCGCGCATGGAATTGGTGGCCAAAGTGCGTGAAATCCTGGACGGGCAAGACTGATCATGGCTGTTCGATCAAAAATTCAGGCCCGCGCAGCTATGCTGCGGGTCCAGTTCGAGGCCGCAGGCGCGCAGGTCGTGGATACACCGCTCTTGCAGCCGGCCGGTACGTTGCTGGATCTTTACGGCGAGGACATCCGTGCCCGCGCCTATGTGACCACAGACGCGCTGCGTGGTGAGCAGATGCTGCGTCCGGATTTCACGGTTCCGGTGGTGGAGGCGCATATGCGCCATGGCGCCGAGCCTGCACGCTATACCTATTCGGGCGAGGTGTTCCGGCGCCAGGAGCTGGATCCGGACCGGCCCAATGAATATCTGCAGGTCGGCTATGAGGTGTTTGAGCGCAAAGACGCGGCGGCGGCGGATGCCGAAGTGTTTGCGCTGTTCGCGCTGCAGGTGCGCGGTCTGCCCCTGCGCGCGGCGACCGGCGATATCGGCATTCTTATGGCCGCGGTGCTGGGGCTGAACACCACGGAAAAACGCAAGGCGGCGCTGATGCGCCATATCTGGCGGCCGCGGCGGTTCCGGGCGTTGCTGGACCGGTTCGCAGGCCGGGCATCGGTGCCGGAGAACCGCAAGAAGCTGCTGGAGAC
>NZ_LUKH01000804.1:0-1655 GCF_001593695.1 Leisingera sp. F5
AAGCCCGCGGCCGGGCGAACCACTTCACCTCCTCCATTGAGCCAAGCTACTGGCACAAGTTTGACAAGAATGAAGAAGAAGACCGGCGGCTGGCGGACAATTTCTCAGCCGCGCTGCAGATCAAGGAAGACCTTCTGCAAGACGCCAGTCTGAGGGAGTACCATGAAATGGCGCTGGTCTGGCACCGGCGCAAAGGCCGTAAGGCCAGGATCAGCAAAGACGGTCAGGAATTTCTGAAATCCTTGGGTGACACCCGCAAAACCGCCTGATTGCGGTTGATTTTTTGCCGGTGCCATTAGTATAAGCGCGTCTTGGTTTCTGGTGCTGGCAGATTACGCAGCCTTGCTCCGTAACAGCAGCGCATCTGATTGCGCTGGTGACAGTTTCTGGATCCGGGTTGTGAAGACAGGGTTCACAATCAGGTATTTCCGGTTGATTGGAGGAGGCGCCAATTGTTCTGGCCGCAAACCGGCCTTAACTGCGCGGCGGGCGGCTTTTGTAGACAGGCAGGTGCCAGGCGAATAGGATCGACCCTGCCCGCAAGGTCCAGCACACGCCGGCGCAGGCCAGCAGGGCAAACTGCACCTCCAGTCCAAGCCAGATTGCCAGGACGGCGGTGATCGCACCTGCCATGGCGCAGGAGATGTATAGCTCACCCTGTTTCAGCACCAGGGGCACCTCGTTGCAGACAACGTCGCGCATCAAGCCGCCCATGGTTCCGGTGGCCATGCCCATCAGCACAGTGATCACCGGCGGGCTTTCCAGAGCCAGTGCGGCGCCTGTGCCTGCAGGAACAGCTACGGCCAGTGCAAAACTGTCGAGCCATACGACCCAGCGCAACCGGCTCTCCAGCAGATGTGCGGAAAAGAATACCGTCACCGCGGCGAAAGCCGCAAGCAGAATGTAATTCGGGTTACCGATCCAGAACACCGGATTGCGGTCCAAGAGCAGGTCGCGCAGCGTGCCACCGCCAAGCGCGGTCAGGCAGGCAACAAAGGCAAAGCCGACAATATCCAGCTGCGCCCGGCTGGCCACCAGCGCGCCGGTCAGCGCAAAGACCAGCACTGAGGCATAGTCCAGCAAAGCCAGAAAGGTCATACGGCGGGTCTGCGCATCAGGCGCTTTTCTTCTTCTTGAAGGGAGCCATGCCGGCGCGGGCCAGCTCATCCGCACGTTCGTTCTCGGGATGGCCTGCGTGGCCCTTGACCCATTCCCAGGTCACCTTGTGGCGGGCTTGCGCCGCGTCCAGACGCTGCCACAGCTCGACGTTTTTGACCGGCTTCTTGCTGGAGGTTTTCCAGCCGTTTCTTTTCCAGCCGAAGATCCAGCCGGTGACGCCGTTCTTAACATAGGCCGAGTCGGTGACCACGGTGAGCGTCGACGGGCGCGCCAGGCTTTCCAGCGCGTTGATCGCGGCCAGCAGTTCCATCCGGTTGTTGGTGGTCTCGGCTTCGCCGCCCTTCAGTTCTTTCTCCTTGACGACGGTGTCTCCATCCATCGCACGCAGCAACGCACCCCATCCTCCGGGGCCGGGGTTGCCGGAGCAGGCGCCATCGGTATAGGCAAACAGCTCAGCCATGGGCGGTTAGAATCACATAGGTTTCAACCCCGCCGGCCAGTCCCTGGCCGTTTCCGCGGCGGGACCGGGTTAGGGT
>NZ_LUKH01000805.1:0-1654 GCF_001593695.1 Leisingera sp. F5
CCTCCGGTGCGCCAGTCAGGTTTCAGTTACTGTGCCTTCAATTCCGTCACGATACGGACATTGATCGGTCCCACGGAAAAACCGCCCACGCCGAATGACAGGTGGTCGAGCGTGGTGGTGGCTTCGAAGGCGGCCCAGTCACCCTGGAAGTATTCGAAAACGCTGCCCGCAGGATGCGCGCCCAGATGGGTCAAGGTCGTTTCCAGCACGACCGGCTGTGTGACGCCGTGAATGGTCAGGTCGCCGCTGACATTGGCGGTGTTTTCGCCGGTGCGCTCGACGCCGGTGCTGACAAAGGTGATTTCCGGATAGGTTTCAACTTCCAGAAAGTTTGCGCTGGACAGATCGTCGTCGAGCGGCCCGAAACCGGTGGAAAGGCTGTCGGTCCTGATGGTGACATTGAGGGCGGCCGCTTCGGGGTTTTCCGGGTCCAGTTCCAGGGTTCCGTCAACCGAAGTGAATTCCCCGCTTTGCACCGAAACCCCGACGTGACTCCAGCTGAAGAAGACCTCGGTGTGGCCCTGGTCGGTCTTGTAGGTCGCTGCAAAGGCGGCGGGTGCGGCCAGCAGTGCGGCGGCGGCAAGCGGTGCAATTTTGATCAACATGACGGTATCCCTGTTTGGATTTGTCCTTGGGGCGGTATTGGATTCCGGGGTTCATTGTTCGCGCTGAACCCCCTATAGATGTTATGGCATCTATTTTACTGCATCCGCATGTGAAAAATCCTGCTGCCTTCTTCGTTCACCAACTCGTGATTTCACATGACGCCAAGTAAACGGGAAACCGCAATCTGGATCCTGCTGAACCGGGCCTACCGGCAGGCGCACCGGGAGATAGAGGCGGAGCTGCGCGCTGCCGGGCTGCCTGGCCTGCGGTGGTATGATGTGCTGTGGGGCATAGAGATGGCCGGGACGGGCGGGGTGCGCGCCTTTGAACTGACCAGAAACCTGTTGTTCGAGCAGTCCAACCTGTCGCGCATTCTGGCGCAGATGGCAAAGCAGGGGCTGGTGCGCGAAACAGTCTATGAACACGACCGGCGTGGCAAGGTGCTGTTTCTGACCAGCGAGGGTGCGGCACTGCGGCGGCAGATGTGGAAGATATACGGCCCCGCGATCAAGCGCCATACAGAGGCGCTGGCCGATGCGGAGGACCTGCAGGTGTTTCTGGATACGCTGCAGAAAGCCGGCGGCGGGCCATTTCCGTGACGCGCCGCCGGTAAAAACCTTAGCCGACGATCATCTGCTTCATGCGCAGGGTTTCATACTCCAGCTCTTGCAGGCGGAAATTCACCACGTCGCCGACAGTGATCATGCCGGTCAGCTTGCCGTCTTTCAGCACCGGCATGTGGCGGAAGCGGCCTTCGCTCATGGTTTTCAGCACGTCATGCAGATAGTCATCCGGTGTGCAGGACTTCACGGCTGTGGTCATCAGCGCCGACACCTCCTGCGGCAGGGTGTGGCCGGGGGTCTCGGCCATCCGCCGCACGATGTCGCGTTCCGACAGGATGCCCTGCAGGTCGCCGTTCTGGTCGGTCACCACCAGCGCGCCGATATGTTTTTCCTTCAGCACATCAACCACATGGCCGATGGTGTCATTGGGGCGCACCGCAAAGATGGCATCGCCCTTGCCCTCCAGCAGCTTGGCCACTGTTGTC
>NZ_LUKH01000806.1:0-1654 GCF_001593695.1 Leisingera sp. F5
ATCTTACCCGGTCTTTTCCGCCTTGCCAAACCCTGCGCTCAGCTGGATGGCCGCCTGGGGTGAAGTGACGGAACGTACTTACCAGCGGATGGTGGTGAAACCGGACTGGGGCATCCGCACTTTCACCTGCGAAGACGGCAAGGACCATCTGGTGGACATCACCACTGTCGTCGAACGCCCGTTCGGCGATCTGATCCATTTCAAGGTCAACGGACGCGAGGAACAGCCGCGCAAGGTGCTGCTGGTTGCGCCGATGTCCGGTCATTACGCCACTCTCCTGCGGTCCACCGTCCAAAGCTTGATCGTCAATTGTGAAGTCTATGTGACGGACTGGCACAATGCCCGCGATATACCTGTTTCCGCAGGAAAATTCGACGTCGAGGATTACACGCTCTACCTCGTCGACTTCATGCGCGAAATGGGCCCCGACACCCATGTTGTCGCGGTCTGCCAGCCAGTGCCGCTGACCCTGGCCGCGACCGCTTATCTGGCCGAACAGGACCCCAAGGCGCAGCCGTCGTCGCTGACCCTGATCGGCGGCCCGGTGGACCCGGACGCCACCCCGACCGAGGTCACAGACTTTGGCCGGCGCGTCACCATGGGCCAGCTGGAGGAAACCATGATCCAGCGTGTCGGCTACAAAAACAAAGGTGTCGGGCGCAAGGTCTATCCGGGCCTGCTGCAGCTGTCCTCCTTCATGTCGATGAACGGCGAGCGCCACTCCAAGGCCTTCATGGACCAGATCCATCGCGTTTCCCGCGGCGAGGCTTCGGATCACGACGCCCACAACCGTTTCTACGACGAATATCTTGCCGTCATGGACATGACAGCCGAGTTCTACCTGTCCACCGTCGAGCGTGTCTTCAAAAGACGCGAGATCGCCCGCAACGAATTTGTGGTCAACGGCCACAAGGTCGATATCGGCAAGATCACCAATGTTGCGGTGAAAACTGTCGAAGGCGCCAAGGACGATATCTCTGCCCCCGGCCAATGCGTCGCGGCACTGGATCTTTGCACCGGCCTGCCTGAAAGCATGAAGGCCAGCCACCTGGAGCCGGGTGCCGGCCACTATGGCATCTTTGCCGGCCGCAGCTGGCGCGACAACATCCGTCCGCTGGTGATTGATTTCATGAACGCAAACAGCGGCAAAAAACCTGGCCGCAAACCGGCCAACAAGAACACGGCTGCCTGACGGCATGGGCGGCGGGCTGGCGTTTTCCTGCAAATGCGGGGCCCTGTGCGGCGAAGTTTCCGCACAGGGTGTAAAAAGCGGCACCCGCGTGGTCTGCTACTGCCCCGATTGCCGCGCCAATGAGCTGTACCACGGCCAGCCGGATCCGGCACCGGATCCGGTGGACCTGTTTCAGCTGGCACCGGACAGCATTTCCATCACCCAAGGCGCGACGCATCTGAAAGCGCTGCGCCTTGGCCCCCGCGGCCCGCTGCGCTGGTACGCCGCCTGCTGCGGCACCCCTTTTGCCAACACGCTGGCCAAACCCACGCTGCCCTTCGCCGGGATGCGCTCGGACTTGTTCGAGGATAAATCCGCACTTGGCAAAATCCGCGCCAAGGCTTTCCTCCCAGTCACGGGCAAACAGTCCCGGACCAAGGGCGGCGGAGTTATGGCCTGGGGCATCCTTAGCCGGATGATCAC
>NZ_LUKH01000807.1:0-1653 GCF_001593695.1 Leisingera sp. F5
GAACAGACCCTTGTCCGGTCCTTCGGCAGCGTTCACCAGCACCGGCGCATTAGTATAGCGGCTGAGGTAATCCAGGTCGATCTTGCCGGCCTTCATCAGCACATGGATCATCGACAGGATGAACAGCCCGTCGGTGCCCGGCGTGATACCGACCCATTCATCTGCAATCGCGTTATAGCCGGAGCGGATCGGATTGACGCCGATCACCCGCGCGCCGCGCTTTTTGATCTTGCCCAGCCCCATCTTGATCGGGTTGGAATCGTGATCCTCGGCCACGCCAAACAGCATGAACAGCTTGGTGTGGTCCCAGTCGGGCTGGCCGAACTCCCAGAACGCGCCGCCCATGGTGTAGATACCGGCCGTGGCCATGTTGACCGAGCAGAAACCGCCATGCGCCGCATAGTTCGGGGTGCCGAAGCTTTGCGCCCAGAAGCTGGTGAAGCTTTGCGACTGGTCACGTCCGGTGAAAAACGCCAGCTGCTCGGGCGCCTCGTGGCGGACCGGCTCCAGCCAGCCCACTGCAATCGCCAGTGCTTCGTCCCAGGAGATTTCCTTGTACTGGCCGGAGCCGCGCGGGCCGGTGCGTATCATCGGCGCCTTCAAGCGTGACGGCGCGTTGACCTGCATGATGCCGGCCGACCCTTTGGCGCAGAGCACGCCTTTGTTCACCGGGTGGTCGCGGTTGCCTTCAATGTACGCAACCTTGCCGTCTTTCATATGCACATTGATGCCGCAGCGGCAGGCGCACATGTAACAGGTGGTTTGCCGGATCTCGTCCGAGACCTTGGGCGACGTGTTCAGGATTGGCTGCTGATGGGTCATGGGCGGGTCCTGTTGGGTGTTTCGGGCGACCGTATGACGGAAAGCCTCAATTTGGGAATAGTGTTCTGCAAGGGTTCGGATTTTTGGGAGGATGGTTCAAATATCCGGACCTGATGCGCCTGCGGCCTGCAGGATGGTGACGGCGATGATCTGGGTGACATCTTCGGCGCTGCAGCCGCGCGACAGGTCGTTGGCGGGTTTGGCCAGCCCCTGCAGCACCGGTCCGATGGCGGAATAACCACCCAGCCGCTGGGTGATCTTATAGCCGATATTGCCTGCATCCAGATTGGGGAAGATCATCACATTGGCCTGGCCCGCAACCCTGGAGCCGGGCGATTTCCGTTCTCCGATCGCGGGCACAAAGGCGGCGTCGAACTGCAGTTCGCCATCGGCCTGCAGATCAGGGTGCGCGTCCTGGAACAGGCGGAGGGCCTCGGTTACCTTGTCCACGGCCGGATGCTTGGCGCTGCCCTTAGTGGAGAAGCTGAGGAATGCCAGTTTCGGATCCGCCCGCAGCAGCGCTTGCGCGGATCGGGCCGAAGCTGCAGCGATCGAGACCATCTCGGCCGGTTTCGGATCAATCACCAGGCCGCAATCGGAATAGAGCATCGCGCGGGCGCCATCCGGGGCGCCATCAGGCGGGTACATCAGGAAAAAGGAGGACACCATGCCGGCATCCGGCGCCATGCCGATTACCTGAATGGCGCTGCGCACCACGTCGCCGGTGGTGTGAACCGCGCCGCCGACGGTGCCGGTGGCATGGCCCAGACGCACCAGCATGGCGGCATAGGCCAGCGGAGTTTCAGCGGCTGCGCGGGCGGCGGCCTCATC
>NZ_LUKH01000808.1:0-1652 GCF_001593695.1 Leisingera sp. F5
CCGGACCTGTGGCTGATGTTTGCCCCGATCAAGAAAGCGCGCACCGATTTTATTGTCGAGAAGGCGGCCGAGATGGGCGCGGCCCGTATCCTGCCGGTGCAGACCGAATTCACCAACTCCGAACGCATCCGTCAGGACCGGCTGCAGGCCCATGCGGTCGAGGCGGCGGAACAATGCGGCGGCACCTATGTGCCGGAGGTGGCGGAGCTGCAAAAGCTCTCGCGCCTGCTGGACCAATGGCCCGCCGGGCGCCAGCTGATGTTCTGCGACGAGGCCGAGGCAGGCAACGCGCTGCAACTGGCGGCAGAGACGCAAAAGGGCGCGCCCTGGGCCATTCTGATCGGCCCCGAGGGCGGTTTCTCGGACACGGAGCGTAAACGTCTGCACGCGCTGCCGCAGTCCCATGTGGTCAGCCTTGGGCCCCGCATCCTGCGGGCCGACACGGCGGCGGTGGCGGCGCTGACCCTCTGGCAACAGGTGCTGGGAGATTGGTGATGGACAAACCGCACCGCGAATTGCACCTGTTATTTGCTGCGGAGAACTCTACAGCCGTAATCCTTTACCGGGCAAGCAGCAGCCTGCACCGGTTGATTTTCTGGGATACAAATGGCGACAAGTTTGTGCCAGGGCAGTGGGTGAAAACGAGAGTGTACGGATTTGATTGTGCGTTATCGCCTGATGGCGAATATTTTATTTACAGCGCAATGCAATAAGGCACACCGCATCTATTCTCTGCTGTTAGCCGCCCTCCATATTTCACAGCGTTGGAGTTTTTCCCTGAGCTGACTGCGTACGGCACAGGGGGATACTTTCTCGACAAGCGAGTGGTGACTTTCAAGCATATTGTCGATGATCGTGATGAAATTTTGCTTGAAAGTGGACTGGTCTTGAACCGGCAATTCCAAAATTGGGCGCATGCATACCGCCCGCGGGGAATTGGTTTGACCGGTTGCGAGCGGGAAGAACTCGCCCAAACTATCGAAGTGAAACGCGGGAAAATTCCTGAGTTGATGCAGCAGTACGAATGCGAAGGCGGCAAGCTTTTCCGCAAAACTGCTGGAAGTCTGGAGCTGCTGCTGGATTGTACGCTCATGGAGTTTGAGGCCATTCAAGCGCCATATTCTGGATGTGCCAGGATGAGTAACTTCTAGAAGTTCAGGCTGGCAAAGCGCTAACCATTTTTGTCCTCCCTTAGACCCTCGAAGCTGTGTCGTGTTAACATGGAAGGCGGCGCGGGGATTCCGAGCCGACGGAAGGCTGAACTGCTGGTGTCAGTGACACTTAGAATGACACAGCGGTCTGCAATCAGCTTGCTGGCCATTGCATCCGTTGTCCCGGCGCCACAAATAAGAGGGGCAGGGCAGGCAGCTTCGCCTGCCGAACGTTTTTTAGAGGCGAGACACATGAGTTTCATCCGCCCCGAAGCCCGCGCCGCTCTTTGGCAATGGCGCGAGGTCCTTGCTGCGGTACTGATGTTCCTGCTGGGGCTGAAATGGGCCTTCTCCGAAGCTGGTTTCACCGCGATCACCGGCTGGGCCTTTGTGGCCACCGGTTTGGCGACGGCTGTCATCGGCGCGCAGCGGATGCGCTTCCGGCGCGGACCCGGCGGCCCCGGCGTGGTGCAGGTTGACGAAGGGCAGATCGCCTATTTC
>NZ_LUKH01000809.1:0-1650 GCF_001593695.1 Leisingera sp. F5
TTCCTTCCGGCTGCGGCGCAGTGATGGAACAGGTAAGCTTCTGCCGCTGCAAATTGAAATCTGCGACGACGGGCCGGGGCTGCCGGAAAAAATCAAGGATGACATATTCGACCCGTTTGTATCGGGCCGGGAGAATGGCACCGGGCTGGGGCTTGCGTTGGTGAGCAAGATCCTCTCGGAGCATAATGGCTGGATATCCGTAAGCTCGGTTCCCGGGCGCACGCTGTTCCGGCTGTCGCTGTCGCGCGTGCCGCGTGACGCAAAACCGCAGGAGAGCTGATCCATGGACGGCACCGTTCTGGTCGCAGATGACGACCGCACCATCCGCACCGTACTGACCCAGGCGCTGACGCGCGCGGGCTGCAAAGTGCATGCGACCTCTTCGCTGACCACGCTGATGCGCTGGGTGGCCGAGGGGAAAGGCGATGCCGTCATTTCAGACGTGATGATGCCGGACGGAAACGGGCTGGAGATGCTGCCCAAGATCCAGGCCGACCGGCCCGGTCTGCCGGTGATCGTGATCTCGGCGCAGAATACCATCATGACTGCGATCAAGGCGGAGGAAGCAGAAGCCTACGACTATCTGCCGAAACCTTTTGACCTGCCCGAGCTGATGAAGCGCACGGCCAAAGCACTGGCGGCCAAGCGGGTGGCGCCTGCCACCGCAAAGACCGAAGCGCCAGATCATCCGGAAGAGCTGCCGCTGATTGGCCGCAGCGAGGTGATGCAGGCACTGTACCGGCTGATCGCCAGAGTGATGAACACGGAACTGCCGTTGTTGATCACCGGCGAAAGCGGCACAGGTAAATCCCTGATTGCGCAGGCTATTCATGACTTTTCAGACCGGCGGACTTTGCCCTTTATCCACGCTGATGCCGCGGCATTGATCGACCTGGAAGGCCCGGCGCGGCTGCTGGCCCAGGCCAAGGGCGGCTCGCTGGTGGTTGACGAATTGGCGGACCTGCCGGAAGAAGCGCAGGCCCGGCTGGTGCGGATGATGGACACACCGGGCGACCATGCCCCGCGCTTCATCGCGTCCAGTCAGAAAGACCTGGCCGCGGCGATGGAAGACGGGGAGCTGCGCCAGGATCTCTACTACCGGATCTGCGGTACCGCGCTGCAAGTGCCGGCGCTGCGGGAACGGGTGGAGGATATTCCGCTGCTGGCCGAGCATTTCCTGATCCGGGCTGAGAACGAAGGCGCACCGCACCGCGAGCTGAGTGAGGGCGCCCGCGAAGCGCTGCGCCATTTCGGTTGGCCCGGCAACGTCCGCCAGCTGGAAAACACCGTCCGGCGGCTGGCGCTGACGGCCCGCAATGAGGAAATCAGCGAGTCCGATGCGGCCGCTGTGCTGGGGCCGCAGAGCGGGCCGGAGCCTGCGGTGGCAGGTCTTGCCAATGAAAAGCTATCTGAGTCCGTGGCCCGCCATCTGCAGCGCTATTTCGATTTGCATGGCGACTTGCTGCCGCCGCCGGGTCTCTATATGCGGCTGCTGCGCGAAGTAGAGACGCCGCTGATCGAAATCGCGCTGACGGCAACCGGCGGCAACCAGGCGAAATGCGCCGAATTGCTGGGGATCAACCGGAATACTTTGCGAAAGAAGATCACCGATCTGGATATTGAGGTGACACGCCGCCGCAAACTGATGTA
>NZ_LUKH01000810.1:0-1649 GCF_001593695.1 Leisingera sp. F5
GAGCAGGAGGAATCCGGCGCCTTCCTGT
Organism: Leisingera sp. F5; assembly: GCF_001593695.1. Lineage (NCBI taxonomy): Bacteria > Pseudomonadati > Pseudomonadota > Alphaproteobacteria > Rhodobacterales > Roseobacteraceae > Leisingera > Leisingera sp. F5. The sequence continues at coordinate 29 of NZ_LUKH01000810.1, forward strand.
CCAAGGCGTTTGCCGGAGCGCTGGCGCTGATGTTCGTGATCCTGCTGGCCCAGTTCAACAGCTTCTACAACGCGGCGCTGGTGCTGCTGGCAGTGGTTCTGTCCACCACCGGCGTGCTGATCGGCATGATGGTGATGCAACAGCCGTTCTCGATCATCATGACCGGCACCGGCATCGTGGCGCTGGCGGGGATTGTGGTGAACAACAACATCGTGCTGATCGACACCTACCAGGAGTTCAGCCAGCAGATGCCGCGTATCGAGGCGATCATCCGCACCGCCGAGGCACGTATCCGCCCGGTGCTGCTGACCACTATCACCACGATGGCCGGCCTCACCCCGATGATGTTCGGCGTCAGCCTGGACTTCATCAACGGCGGCTACTCGATCGACAGCCCCACCGCGCTGTGGTGGAAACAGCTGGCAACCGCTGTGGTATTCGGCCTGGGCATCGCCACAGTGCTGACCTTGGTGGTCACCCCCTCGCTGCTGGCCATCCGGGTGTGGTTCGCCACCTACATGCGCGCCTTGGGCCGGGCGCTGTCGCGGATCACCCGCGGCCGCTCCAGCCGCATCGCGCAGGACTCACGCCTGTTCAAAAAGGCGCGCCAGCTGCCGACGACGGAAATCCAGTGGGTCGAAAGCGAGGTCCCCGAAACGGTTGTAGATCCAGCGGAGGAGGGAGAACCCGAACCGCCCGCACCGCAGGGCCGCCTGCGCGCAGCCGAATAACCGGCCACAAAAAAGCCCCGCTCCGGCGGGGCTTTTCTTTGCAGCAGCCGGGGCGCGCCCAGCCGTTGCCCGGATCAGTCGGTAAAGGTGTATTCACCCAGATCACACAGATCGAGACCAAAGTCTTCTGCTTCGGATCCATCGTCAAAGCTGCCGCGGATGTCGTAGACGCAGGTGGTTGCGCCGTCGGCAATCACCACACCGATCTCATAACCTGGCGCCAGATAGCCGCCATCCATCAGATTGTCTTCCCAATTGCTGGAAGACGCCGGGGATACATTGAATTCAACCAAATCGGCGCTGCTGTCATTGATCAGCAGGAATTCCAGGTCTTCGGCAAAGGCCGGGGCCTGAAAGGCCAGGAGGGCAGCCGCGGCGGCGGCAGGTAGAAGGGTCTTCATCTGATTGTCCTTTCGATCAGGTCAGCCGGCGCCCGTGCCGCTGATCCCGGAATGGCAGCACTTTAGGTACGTCGCTTTGCCGGTCAATGGGGAAAGCTGCTTACGGCTTCCCCTACGTAAACTTCCGCCTGGCAAGACCCCGGCGCTGTTCACGGTTCCGCAGGAAAGTTATGCATATTCTGCCGGTAAACGAGGATAAGTCCCGGAAAGCAGCACATGGTACGGCAACTTGATCTCCGCAAAGGGTTCGCCTGGGCCGCGGCCCTGTTGTTTCTCACCGCCGGCACCTATCCCGGACAACCGGATGCGCGCGGGCTGCAGCCATCCGCTGTCATAACTCCGGACGGCAAGGAGGCCCGCTCGACAGCGCTGATCATCACCGGCGCCGAAGGCTGGAACAATGAGCTGGCCGCCCGGGCGCAGCGCCTGTCGGACATGCATACCCTGGTTATCGGCGTGGACGGGCGGGCGCTGCTGTCGCAGGCCGGC
>NZ_LUKH01000811.1:0-1647 GCF_001593695.1 Leisingera sp. F5
CGGGGTACAACGGTTCAATATCGGCATCGTGCTCCTGTCTGTAGGCGTCAATTATCCCCTCTTTGGTGAACGAGGTAGCGCCGCAATGGGTGTGGTGAACGATGACGATGTTCTCGATCCCGAACAGATGCTGCGCCACTGTGACGGAGCGCAGGGCGTCATAGGCCCGGCCGCCTGCCACACAAACCTCGAAGACATTCGTGGTCGAAGCGATCTTGCTGCCATTGCCGTCGGTGACGATCTCTCCGGGGTGGGTCTGGCCGAATTCTTCGGCCACCAGCCGCGGCACCTGGGCGATGCGCGGGTCATAGCAATAGACGACCACGGTTTTCAGCGGCACCGCCTTGGCGAATTCCTTGCGCACCGCCGCTTCGTCAAAGCCGGGCTGCTTGGAAAAGGCATAAGCGTCGAAGTTCTGATGATTGCCACACATGTTGATCTCCTTTCATCAGGTCAGAAAATGGCTGCAAGCGCGCGCTGCACCGATGCGCGCTCCTGCGCCTCGCGGTACCAGCGCAGGGTGGCCGGCAAGTCCTTCAGGCGGCCGGTGCCCAGCAGGTGGATCATGGGAAAAGCGGCACAGTCAGTTGCACCGAAACGGCCGCCGCTTAGAAAGCTGCATGCGCCGAGTCGCTGCTCGATGCCAGCAAGCGCGCGCATTGCCCGCGCCTCGCCAAAGGCCAGGCCAGCGCTGCTGCCCTCTTCGCGCTCCAGGCTGAGCCCGAAATTGACGGGTGCCACCAGGTCGGTCATCACTAGGCTCAGGGCTTCAAGCGCGTGGGCGCGGTCCGCCCGGGCGGCTGGCAGCAGCTGGCCGGACTTTTCGGCCAAATACTGCAGGATCGCCATGGATTGGCTCAGGGTGATCTTGCGGCCGCAAGGGCCTTCGTTGTCGATGATCAGCGGCACCTGGCCCATCGGGTTGAGCGCCAGGAACCCCGGCCTGTCCTGGTCCCGCTCGCGCAGATTCACTGGAACCGTCCGGCAGGGCAGCCCGGTTTCTTCCAGTGCGATCAGCACCCGGTAAGTGTTACCGGTGGTCCATCCGTAAAGATCAATCATTTCCCCCTCCTGCGACCGGTGCCGGGCTGCGGTCCAGACTGATCTGCAGCTCCTTCATCACCGCGCCGTAGCCGCCGGCCATCAGCCCGGTGACCCGGCCTGCGTCGAGGTTCAGTTCAACCGTGATCTCGCTGGGCGAAGCGGGCTCCATGAAGTGGCCCTGCTCGATCAGCAGCTTTGGCCTGCGCACGCCGAGGTGGTCATACAACGCGCAGGCCAGCGGTCCGGCTGCCATGCCGGTGGCCGATTCTTCGCTGATGCCGTAACGCGGTGCAAACATGCGAGCGGTGGCGTCAGCAGAAGTAGCACCGGGATCCGTCGTGAACACGTAAAAGCCGATCAGATCCAAGGCTTCGCTGATGGCCTCGAGCTGCGCTAGGCCGGGTTTCACCGCCTTGAGCGCGGCACCGTCTTTGACTGCAACCAGCACAAAACTGTTGCCGGTATTGGCCAGCTTGGGAGAGAAGCGCGGATCCAGATCCTCCGGCATCAACCCCAGTGCGTTCAGCACATCCTGTTCCTGAACGCCCCGGTCCGCCCAGTCCGACGGGTCTTCGTACCGCGGTGCCAGCTGCTCCATATAGG
>NZ_LUKH01000812.1:0-1646 GCF_001593695.1 Leisingera sp. F5
GTTTTAGTTCACGTTTCGCCTTACTCCTCCTCATGTGAGTTGCATTTTTCACATAAAAGAACCCCGCGTTGGTCAGCGCCCAGCGGATTTCCTTGGCGACCTCAAACAAGCTGCCGCCCGTGTTCAGCGCGCTGATGTCGACCACCGGGATCTTGTCAAAGGAAACCCGCTGCGCCCGCAGCCGGTCCTGAAGCCTGTCGATATCCTGATCTGCCATTGCTGTCTCCCCTTGTGCAAAGCTGCGCCCGTCATCGGCGCAGACCGGGTCGTGCTCAACAGGGAAAAAATGCAATTCACATGAGGAGAAGTAAGGTGAAACGTGAACTAAAACCGACAATCAAGAGGGTTTGCGGCAGATACACATTAGCTCAAGAAATTCGACAGGCTGTAAACTCACTCCGTCTCCCAGCTTTCCGCCCAATGCACCAGCCCTTCGCGGCCCGCATCGGTCAGCTGGTAGATGCCGGTCTCCACCCGCTCGAACCAGCCATAGTGATTCTTAGCCATCAGCTGAGTGGCGCGCGCGACTCCAGTCGCCTTGGCGACCTCCGCCCCCTTGCAGGCGCCCGCTTCTGCCAGATGCGACGCACAGGCCAGCGCATCCTGACGATAGGCGGTGACAATGCCATGCCGGGTCGCGCCACCCGCATTGGGATCGCCGCGCAGGGTCTGAAACTCGCGCAGCAACCGCGCCTGCTTCTTCTTCGACTTGCGCGGGGCATAGGGGCCGGGATCGCAATGCACCTCGGCCCGGCCGTCCGCAAGAACCGTGATCAGCCCCAGCCCCAGACGGCGGCACATCGCCAGATTGTCCTTTATCATCCGCCGCGCCTGCCGCCCTGCGGGCCGCGGCACCGCGATATAGACGTGATCAGAGACCGAGAGCCGGGCAATCGCCTGATGAAACAGCGACAGCGAAAACTTCAACTTCAGCTCGACAATCACCGGAGGCTCCGTACCGCGGACACCCACCACATCGGCGGCGCCCACTTCGCCCTTCACTTCATAGCCCTGCCCTTCCAGCAGCGCCTTCACCGGCGGGTACAGCTGATCCTCGCGTTCCATCGCCCATGACTGGCAGGTCGCGCCGCCGATGGCAATCCGCGGCACGGATTTGCGGTGCAGACGCAGGATTTTGCATTGCCGCCCCCCGTGCCCCGCCCTAGGGTCATACATCCAGACCATCGCTCCGGAGCCGGGGAAAGGGCTTATGATGAAACGGATTGCACTTGCACTTGCACTGGCTCTGCAGGCCCCTGCCGCCTTTGCCGCCTGCCGCGGCATCGACTACCGCGACCATCTGCCCGCCGCCACCGAGGCACGGCTGGAGCGCGAAATGGCCGCCACCCCGTATTCGCGCGGCAACCATTGGGTCGCCACCAAGGGGAACCGCACCATTCACGTGATCGGCACCATGCATGGCGGCGATGCCCGCATGGCCAAGGTGATGCGCACTCTGCGCCCGGTGCTGGAGCAGGCAGGCGCCATCTATCTGGAAACCTCCGACTCCGCTCTGGAGCGCCTGGACCGGATGCCTGATGAGCTGGCCCGCAGTTTCCTGCTGCCCAAAGGCCAGGAATTGCGGCACCTGCTGCCCCGCGACGCCTGGGAGCGGTTCCAGCTGACGGCCCAGGTGACCGGCGTCA
>NZ_LUKH01000813.1:0-1646 GCF_001593695.1 Leisingera sp. F5
CTTGAGGTCTTCGGCCAGCAGTGGAGCTGGGCCTACCGGCTGCCCGGCGCTGATGGGGTGCTGGGCACCGCCGATGCGGAATGGGTGAACGGGGAAAACCCCTTGGGTGTCAATCCGCATGACCGCTTTGGCAAGGATGACCTTATAGTCGAGGGCGGTGAGGTGTATCTGCCGGTGGATAAGCCGGTGAAGCTGCTGCTGCGCTCGATCGATGTGCTGCACAATTTCTACGTGCCTGAATTCCGCGCCAAGATGGACATGGTGCCTGGCATGGTCACCTATATCTGGCTCATCCCCACCCGCACCGGCACCTTTGAAGTGTTATGCGCCGAGTACTGCGGCACCGCCCATCCCTTCATGCGCGGCTATGTGAGCGTAGTGGAGGCGGAGGAATACCAGGAGTGGCTGCAGGAGCAGCTGACTTTTGAAGAATATGCCAATGGGGGCTCTGAAACCGGAGCCGGAACCAGGCTCGCACGGCGCTGAGGGGGCGGGCGCAATGCGCCCCCTTGTGAGGAAGGCCGGGCGATACATCTGAATTGGATGGAGTTCTGCAATGACCGACTACTTGCCTGAACCGGACAGCAATCTGCCGCCGCGCGAAGTGGCCGATGTGATGCCGCCGCATGCGCACAGCTGGATCGGCAAATACGTCTTCTCGCAGGATGCCAAATACATCGCCATCCAATACTCCGGCACCGTCTTGCGCGCATGCACGGCAATCAGGTCGGAGACGATACCGAAGGCGGGCAGTGCCACGATGTAGACTTCGGGGTGGCCGAAAAACCAGAACAGATGCTGAAACGCAATCGGGCTGCCGCCGCCATAGCTGAGCTTTTCACCCAGTTCCACCAGCGTCGGCATGAAGAAAGAGGTGCCCAGCAGCCGGTCGAACAGCATCATCACGCAGGCCACAAACAGCGCTGGAAACGCCAGCAGCGCCATCACCGTGGCGGTGAAGATCCCCCAGACCGTCAGCGGCAGCCGCATCATTGTCATGCCGCGGGTGCGGGCCTGCAGCACGGTCACGGCATAGTTCAACCCGCCCATGGTGAAGCCGATGATGAACAGGATCAGCGAGAGCAGCATCAGGATGATACCGCCCTGCGCACCGCCCGGCGTGCCAGACAGAATGGCTTGCGGCGGATACAGCGTCCAGCCGGCGCCGGTGGGACCGCCGGGGACAAAGAAGCTGGCCACCAGCACCAGCACCGCCAGCAGATAGATCCAGAAGCTGAGCATATTGACGAAGGGAAACACCATATCGCGCGCACCGACCATCAAGGGGATCAGGTAATTGCCGAATCCGCCCAGAAAGATCGCGGTCAGCAGATAGACCACCATGATCATCCCGTGCATGGTGACAAACTGGTAGTAGGCCTCGGGGGTGATGAAGTCGAAGGTGCCGGGAAAGCCCAGCTGCAGCCGCATCAGCCAGGACAGCACCAGCGCCACCATGCCGATTGCAATGGCGGTGCCGGAATACTGGATTGCGATGTATTTGGCATCTTGAGAAAAGACATATTTGCCGATCCAGCTGTGCGCATGCGGCGGCATCACATCGGCAACTTCGCGCGGCGGCAGATTGCTGTCTGGTTCAGGCAAGTAGTCGGTCATTACAGAACTCCGTTACAGTTACCATACTC
>NZ_LUKH01000814.1:0-1646 GCF_001593695.1 Leisingera sp. F5
CTCCCAGAGCGGTGAAAACAGCGATCAGCTGTCCCGCCGGTGTGTCCGACAGGGCTTCCATACGGCCATAGAGCCAGTTGCGGAAGTTCTCGTCCCGCAGCTGCAGAACAGCACTGATCAGGTCATCCTTGGTGCGGAAATGCTTGTACATGGAGGTTTTTGAGACGCCGGTTTCCTTGACCAGAGTGTCCATTCCCGTCGCGTGAAATCCGCTGCGGTAGAACACGTCCAGGGCTTTGCGGACCAATTCGTCTCGTTTGTTCGGGCGCATGATTCATCTCTATCTGTACCGGTCTGTTCATATTGGCGGAGGAAGGGGCAGGCAACTCAAATCAGTTTAACAAGCGAAAGCAGGGCATAACCGGAGTTCTGCGAGCCTGCCCAGTGACCTGTCCAGTGGCCTGTCCGCAACGTCTTGAAATGGTGTGTTTTCTGCAAAGTTTTTGTTCTTTTCCTGCCGCCGCCGCTATGGTGCTGGAATTGACAGGATTGAGCCGCATCATTTGGCTTTGAGAAATTGGAGACAGGAATTGGAATTGGGAATTGATCCGGCGGCGCTTGCCGCGGGTTCGCAAGAGGCCACCAGCACCTTTGCAATGCTCGGCCTGATCGCTTTTACCGGGATTTTCGGGCGGATGGTGTTTGTCGCCTTTGCTCCGGGGCTTGCAAAGGTCAACCCGTTCCGGAATTTCTCGGGCCTGGGTTTTGTGCTGCTGGCCGCGGGCCTGTTTGCAGGTGCTTTGTATGTTTCGGGCAAGCAGACCAAAGCGATCGTGCTGTTCAACCGGCATCTGGTGGATCCGGTCATCGTTACCTTGCTTGGCCGCGACAGCTGTGACCCGGCCAGGGGCAGGTATTGCGTGGTAGTGTTCGAAGACGGCCGGGAAAAGATCGTCAATTGGTACGATAAGCGCGTTTACATGTATGAAATCGTCAACCCGCCCGAAGGCGCCATCTGGCATACTCAGCGGCCGCGCGCACGGCCCGGGTCTGCTGCCGGAGTTTGACTGCAAACCGGATTTGCAATGAAAAGGCCCGCCGGAAACCGGCGGGCCCTGATTGTCAGATCTGATCCGGGATCAGTCGACCAGGGTGGCCTGGGTCGCGCTGCGGATCTCGTCTTCGCTGACACCATCCGCCAATTCAACGATCTTCAGGCCGCCGTCCACGACGTCCAGAACACCCAGATTGGTGATGATCCGGTCGACCACGCCCTTGCCGGTCAGCGGCAGGGTGCAATCCTTCAGAACCTTGCTGTCGCCGTGTTTGTTGGTGTGATCCATCACGACCACCACACGGCCGACACCCGCGACCAGATCCATGGCGCCGCCCATGCCCTTGACCAGCTTGCCGGGGATCATCCAGTTGGCCAGATCGCCGTTCTCGGCCACTTCCATCGCACCCAAGATCGCCATGGCGATCTTGCCGCCGCGGATCATCGCAAACGACTGCGCCGAGTCGAAATAGGCGGTCTGCGGCAGTTCGGTGATGGTCTGCTTGCCCGCGTTGATCAGGTCGGCGTCCTCTTCGCCCTCATAGGGGAAGGGGCCCATGCCCAGCATGCCGTTCTCCGATTGCAGGGTCACTTCCACACCTTCGGGGATGTAGTTGGAGACCAGCGTCGGAATGCCGATGCCAAGGTTCAC
>NZ_LUKH01000815.1:0-1644 GCF_001593695.1 Leisingera sp. F5
CCTCAGCCGTGCTCCGCCGCTGACCATTCACCGCGGGCCCGGATTTCGGTTGAACTGACATCCACCATTGGCACGTTGACAAAACACCAGGCGGGGGCTTCGGCCCGCGCCAGCAGATGGCTTTGACGGCCTTTCAGCATCGCATGGCGGGCAAAGCGCGCAGAGGGTGAAAACCGCGCCGAGATCCGGTCATTCGGCCGGGCCAGCACGCCGACGGGCACGGTGTCCAGAATCTGCCGCCAATCTTTCCAGCGGTGGAAATGGGTCAGATTGTCGGCCCCCATCAGCCAGACAAAACGCACGCCCGGATGGCGGCGGCGCAGATGGCGCAGGGTCTGGGCGGTGTAGCGGGTGCCAAGCTCCGCCTCAATGCCGCTGATATGGATGCGCGGATGCTGTATCAGGCCTTGCGACGCTGCAATCCGCCGCTGCAGGGCGGCCGGCTGGCGTGCTTTCAGCGGGTTGCCCGGAGATACCAGCCAGAACAGGTGATCAAGCCCGAACCGCCTCAGCGCTGCATGGGAAATCGCTGCATGGCCGCGGTGCGGCGGATCAAAGGATCCTCCCAGCAGCCCGACGCTTTGGCCCGGGCGGATATGCGGCAGCTTGCAAATCATAACCGCCTTGATGCGCATAATTTTCCGGGGAGATCAATCAGGTGGGCGCGGTGGCCAATAGAGGCTGCAAAGGGCAGATGGTAGTGCTTTCCGGGTCAGGAAGGGCGGGCCGGCAGGGGGAGTGGGTGCAGCGGGGTTGTCGGTGAAAAGGGGGAGGCGTTGCGAAACTTTATTTTTTAACAGGTGGTTGGTTTGATCTAGGCGGTTTTGCAGAGCCAAATGCGCGGCACAGGCAGGCATCACGTCAGACCCGCCCTCGTCGCACCATAAGTGCGCCGATCAAGGGTGGCACGTCTTCGGTGTGACGCGGATGCGAACACCCACCCTCAGGATCGGGCGCTGGGTGGACTTTTCACCTTTAACGGTATGCCAAACGTTTTAAGGCACCCTCATACATTTCGATCAGTACTTTCATATCGTCTACGTCTTTGAAGAATGATTGTGAATCCACGCCATTTTCAGGGGTTAACCCTAGTACCTTTCGAACATGACCAATTCTGCCTTTTCCGACCTGATTTTTCCATCCAGGGAAGCCCAATGCGCAAGCGTGGCGAATTTCCTTGGTTTTCTTCTCTTTCCTGAAGAGTGTGCCTTTTTTCTTAGTCACCCATTCCCAGTGCATCACATCGATTTGGCCATTGTGTGGGTTTTCCAGCTAGGCGTCAAACCGCTTTAGAATCAGATCAAGCTCTCGATAAGTTGCGAAGTATTACTGGTGGTCGATTTTTCGGGTGTTCTTCTTTAACCAATGTGCAAGAAATGCCACTTCAGGATCAGCATATTTTTTCTTTAGGTCTTTGTACCTCATGAACTTAGATAAGTCCTTGTTAGCAATGCTAACGGTCATGTCTTCAAGTGCCTTTTCAGGCAACTTGAAAATCAAACCGTTCTGGTACAGATGGGGCATTGTTGCAGAACTCCCTCTTGTGGCCTGACTACCCCTTTCCCCTCCGAACTTAGGCGACGCGGATGATCTCGGCGGCGCCGAGTGCGTTGAAGCGGTTGATGAGTGCGATGCGGATGTGGA
>NZ_LUKH01000816.1:0-1641 GCF_001593695.1 Leisingera sp. F5
TTGGCCTGATCGCGACGGCCGTGCTGCCGGATGTATCCGGCACCCACACGCTATATGCCTTTGCCGGCATGGGCGCTGTTGCCGCCGCTGTGCTGGGGGCGCCGATTTCCACCACGCTGATCGTGTTTGAGCTGACCGGAGACTGGCAGATCGGCCTGGCGGTGATGGTGTCGGTGTCGATGTCCACCGCACTGGCTTCACGGCTGGTGGACCGGTCCTTCTTTCTCACCCAGCTGGAAAAGCGCAACATTCACTGTGCAGCCGGGCCGCAGGCCTATCTGCTGGCGCTGATCCGGGCCGGTGCGGTGATGCGTCCGATGGGCGACAGCCGCTGTGCGCCGCTGGAGGACTGCCAAGCACTGGTTGAGGAGGGGCTGTGCATCCGCGCTTCCGCGTCACTGGAGGCCGCGATGCCGGTGTTCGAGCGGGCAGAGGCGGCTTTTCTGCCTGTGATGATGGAAGAGGGCAGCACAGAGGAAATCATCGGCGCACTGTATCATGTAGATGCGTTAAAGGCCTACAACCGTGCCTTGGCTGCAACCGCAGCGGAGGAGCACAGATAGGCGGGACCGTGATGGTGTGTATCTGATCACCGCATCCCGACCGGTGCATCCTCCTCTGCTACGGGGAAAAACTCTGATTCCGCCCCCGAATCTGTGCGAATTCGGTGACACGTAAAGGTTAAGTTAAAAAATCCATTGCTCCGCAGCGGAGCCTGAACCAACATTGCAAGCGGATTATTGCTTAGCTTACTCAAACGGTAGGGAAACATGCGCAATTTCGAAATCGGCCCGCAAGAGGCTGGTGCGAACAACAAGGCAGACGAACGGGCAAACGAACGGGCAGCGCTGGAAGCAGTGATCAACTATGCGATCCAATGCGCCCGCGAAACGGACATTCTTGGCGCAGGTGATGCGCTGGAGGAAGCCAGGCTGAACCTCAGCCGCGCCGTTTTAGCCTGAAACTCGGCCTTTGCGGCACAATAGCTGCCACAGCGGTTCCGGCTCCTGTTGCGGAACCGGGCTGGCTGTTGCTGCAGCGGGCATCAGGCCGCGGGAACAGGTTCCCCGCAAACGCAAAACACCGGCGCCAGGGCACCGGTGGGGGATTTTTACGGGACGCTCTGTTCCTGCTGCCCGGATGCGATGCGGCGCGTTCTGTGAAACGGCCCCGCAACCCGGATAACCGGCTTAGACTTGTTCAACCTTGACAGAATCGCTCAGCACGAACGCCAGGCAGCCCTTGATTTCAGCCGCCGCTTCCTTTGGGTCTTCATAGCTCCACGCCGCGTTTTCAGTGACAGACGACTTGTTGGCGATCGAAAAATAGCTGGCCTCGCCCTTGTGCTGGCACTGGGCGGTCTTGCTGGTGCGGTCCAGGAAGGCCATGGCGATGTCTTCGCGCGGGAAATAGATGACCGGATCCATATCGCCCTCCGTCAGCTCCAAAGCATTGGAGCTTTCCCCCAGTACGGCGCCGCCGGAGCGGACGGTCCAGGTGCCTTCGGCCTTGCGGATACGGATAGTGGTCATGCGTGTTTTCCCATTCTCTTCGTGCGTGTCGTCGTTGGTTCAGTCTATGTAGCAGCCTATGTAACACCTCAGTGTCACAAGGCGGCGGCGGTCATCACGCTGCCCGACA
>NZ_LUKH01000817.1:0-1638 GCF_001593695.1 Leisingera sp. F5
GGTGAGAAAGCTTTCCGGATTATAGTCGCGGATCCTGGCATGGCCGTTGAGGCAACCATTGACCAGGCTCTGCCCTTCGGAAAACGCCGCCCCTTCCGGTGCAAATATGTGCCCATGAACACGCGCCCCGGTGGTTCGAGCCAGCCAGGTTTCAAAATCGTCGAACAGTTCGGCAAAGCCCTGAAACACTGAATAAGGGCTGGAAGTGATACCATTCTCCGAGCCTTGGCCGGGAAACCGGCTTTGCATGTACAAACCGGGTCTGCCGCGGGTGCGCCGCTCTACCGCCTTGGCAAAAATCCGGTCGATTTTGCCCGGGTTCGGCTCGGTCCGCTTCATCGCGCCGGCAGAGTCGGTCAGAAACGCCTGATACAGACGTTCTGCATGTGGCCAGATCTTGCGGGCAACAAAGCAGTCTGACCGGCGCAGAAGCTGCAAATGATCATCGTAGAAGATATGCGGCTTACCCTGGAAATCGAATTTCGACAACGTCAGCGAGCGGCTTTCGATATTGCTGGAATACTGCCGCACCAAAGTCTGGAAATAGCTCTCATCCGGAATCCAGACCTTGCGGAAATAGGTATCATAAACCGGACGTTCAGGATCCTCCAGGATCGCCGACAGGGTTTGCCGGGTCAGGCACCACCACTGGCTCCCCATATGCGGCACCAGCCCGGGGGGAACCCGGCGCCTGATGCGCAACTTGCGCTGCAAATCCACGTAGCGGTCGAACAGATAGCGGTGTTTCTTCCAGGAAAACGGGAACCGCAAAGTGAACCGCTCGTGGCTGAGCCCGCCGACAATCCATGGCACATCCGCAGTGGTGGCGCTTTCGATGAAATCGGTGCGCGGGCGGGCAGCCAGGTAATCGATCAGCTCCTGCACAGGCCGGAGCGGCAGGCACGACCCGGAGGCCAGATAGACATGGCGCACTAACGGAAACTCCGCCAGCATCACCTCGGACGCCGATTGCGACGCGGCAACAATCCCCCAAGTGCCCCATTCGCACCGGTGGCGGGCGGAAAACCGGACCAGCGGATCATCCGCCAGCACGTCTTTGAAACGGGTGAACGCCTGATGCCCGACGTTGCGGTCCACATGCAGCACCACCGGGCAACCGCTGGCGGTCCAGTGCCGCACCACCTGCGCTGCCCGATCCAGCGCGGTATGCACAAGCATGACGACCCCAACCGCGCTCATGCCCAGTTTCCTTTGGACATCATCCCCAAAATTTCAAGCTGGCGCCAGTTGATGTATTTTTCACTCCATTTGCACCACAGCTCCGGCTGCTCCGCCAGTTTGCCTGCATAAGCCTTATACTCTGTGGAGCTGGCATAATGCTGCCCGCGGACCAGCTCCTCCTGCGCCTTTACGGTAAAGGTATCGAGGAACTTGGTATGCAGCAGCGCCCCGCTTGCCTTCTCGCCGCCATCAGCCTCGTAGACCTGGTTCAATCCGCGCGGCAGCAGCGCGTGGGTAGAGCTGGCATAGGCATAGCGGCGGTGCCATTTGACGAGCGGTATCTTGTTCAGCGCCGGCGCCCGTTGGGGCTGATCTGCAAAGAAGACCCGTGATCGCGGCCCGCCCTGAATCCACAAATTGCCGTATTCCGGGTTGCGGCTGATCGTGTAGTTGCCG
>NZ_LUKH01000818.1:0-1632 GCF_001593695.1 Leisingera sp. F5
TTCGGCACTTACCAGGGCGGCACGACCTACGGGCGCACCGGCAGCTTTTCCGCTCCCGATACGGACGCGGGGGCCGGCGGTATCGTCAGCTATGCCGGCACCTATGTGGGCCTGTTGAACATTGACGGCGACGGCGGCGACTTGCTCACTCCGGCTCCCGGCACCGACCCTTCAATTCTCCCCGGCCAATCCGCTGAAGTTACCGGTGATGCCTTCATCAATGCCGATTTCACACAGGACAGTGAGGTCAAAGGCCGGATCTACAATCGCCGGATCACCGACCTGCCTGCAACAGCCGTCGAGGATCTGACCCTCATGAACACGGCGATTGCGTCAGACGGTTCGTTTACAGGCGCTGTCAATGCTGGAGGCACAAGCGTGGGCGAATACGGCGGCGTCTTTTCGGGTACGGATGCCGCAGCGGTGGCGGGATCGGTCCACGCGACAGGCCATATTGGAGCCTTTTCGGGGAATACTCCCCCGATCGAGGAGTACGGGGTCTTTGTGCTCGGCTCTTGCGATGGTGCCAGTCCCGACCCGGTCTGCAACCAGCCTGACCCTTAAACCATGCACAAGGCCACCGCGGCTCTCTTTGGGCTGACCCTGGCAACGGCGCAGCCCCACGCGCAAGAAGCACCAGCGCCGCAGATGCATCTGTCGGTCCAGCAAGGGCACGCCTTGGGTGCGCATGCGCTGAACTCCGGCAATCCCCGGCTGGCCTTGCGGATCTCCAACGTCTTGCTGCAGGCCGACCGTAAAAACCATGCGGCCTGGCACCTGCAGGCCGCCGCCCATGCTAAAATCGGCCAACCCGGCGAAGGCCGGAAATCCGCCGCACGCGCCTTCCGCTTTGCACCGGACGGCGCTGCAAAGTACCAGATGGCGCAGCTTGCTTCCCGCCTGGCTTTTCAGAGCGGCAGCCCGACTTTGTCGCAATACTGGCTGCGCCGCACTGCCGTGTACGCGCCCGACGACAAGGCCGAAACCCTGATCGCCAAGGATTACGAGACCCTCCGGCGCATAAATCCTTGGTCCTTCCGGCTAAGCGGTGGGGTGAAGCCATCAAATAATGTTAACGGCGGTTCGGATGCAGCCACGCAGGAGATTGACGGGCTCTCCTCCCATGTGAACAGGCTTGGGCCAAGAGCCGTTGCGTTGTCAGGTGTTACCGGTACGCTGGACGCAGGCATCAGCCGCCGCTTGAGGCAAAACGAAACAAGCCTGACGACCTTAAGTGGCCGCCTCTATATTCAGCGTGTGGCTCTGTCGTCCAATGCCAAAGCAAAGGCCGCTGAATTGGCCCGGCTTACTGGCACAACGGTGCCGCGCAACTCCGAATTCGGCTCCACTTATGGTGAAATCACCTTAACCCATGCTTTTGCCGCAGGACCCAAGAATAAGGGAGGCAGCGCCCGGATTTCCGTGACCAGTGCAACTTCCTGGTATGGCGGGGAACGGAGCTATGATCTGGCAAAGCTGACCGCCGCACGCAGTTGGGCGCTATCACCGCAGATGCGTTTCACTCTTGACGGAAGCGCCGAACACCGTCTGAATCCTCGGTATGCTTCTTTGGACGCAGATGTGTTTGGCTTAGGCGCTTCGCTCTCCCGGAAACTGGCCAATGGTGACAAC
>NZ_LUKH01000819.1:0-1627 GCF_001593695.1 Leisingera sp. F5
GTATAGGCCTTCACAATGCCCAGCACATAGTCGATCGAACCCGGCCCGATGCCCACGCCGGTTGCCGCCTGGCCCGCAATCACGTTCGACGAGGTCACAAACGGATAGGTTCCGAAATCAATGTCCAAAAGCGCGCCCTGTGCACCCTCAAACAGGATCCGCTTGCCCGCCTTGCGCTTCTCGTTCAGCACTTTCCAGACCGGTGCGGCATAGGGCAGGATTTTCGGTGCGATCTCTTTCAGCTGCTCAATGAGTGCATCACGGTCAACTGCCTCAACACCCAGTCCCTTGCGCAGCGGATCATGATGCTGCAGCGCGCGGTCAACGCGGGCAATCAGCGTCGCCTCATCGGCCAGATCGGCCACACGGATCGCACGGCGGCCCACTTTGTCCTCGTAACACGGGCCAATGCCGCGGCCGGTGGTGCCGATCTTGGTGCCTTTCGAGGCTGCCTCTTCGCGCGCCCGGTCCAATTCGCCATGCAGCGGCAGGATCAGCGGTGTGTTTTCCGCAACCATCAGGGTTTCCGGAGTGATCTCAACACCCTGCGCCTGAACCGTGGCGATCTCTTTCATCAGGTGCCAGGGGTCCAGCACCACACCATTGCCGATGACCGACAGCTTGCCCCGGCGCACCACACCCGAGGGCAGCGCGTGCAGCTTGTAGACGTTGCCGTCGATCACCAGCGTATGACCGGCGTTATGCCCGCCCTGGAATCGGGCGATGACGTCAGCGCGTTCGCTGAGCCAATCCACGATTTTGCCTTTACCTTCGTCACCCCATTGGGCGCCGACCACGACGACATTGGCCATATCCGGTCCTTTGATGCTGGTTCAAACCGGCCTCCGTATAACGACGCCACACCCGCGAGGGAACCGTAATTTCGACGCACACCCCGATCCGGACACCCAAGGACTGGACACAGGCCCGTGAATGGGCGATTCTGGGCAAAAAACGATGGGCTATTGGAATGATCGGGCTGTTTTTCAGGTGGATGTTCGCGTTTGCGCTGTTGGCGCTGACCTATAACCCGACCCAATGGAATTATGTCCGTTGGTCGGTGGACAATTACGAATCCCGACTGTCGATTGCGGTTCTCGCCGGTTTGCTATTGGCAATCGGTTATATCATCTACCTGCGCGCCACCATTCGGTCGATCGGGGGATTCGGTATGTTTCTGGTGTTGTCCGTCGTCGCAGCGCTATTGTGGGTGCTGTACGATCTGGGTCTGTTGCAGCTGGACAATCCAACGGTGAATGTCTGGCTGGGGATACTGGCGCTGTCGGTGGTGCTGGGCATCGGTCTCAGCTGGAGCCACGTGCGCCGCGCCCTGTCCGGGCAGGCCGATATGGATGATGTGGACGAATAAGCCTCTCGTCCTGATGTGTTGAAGTCATTGCGACCACACCAATTTACGCGGCCATCAACCGGGCCACATCCAGCATACGGGCGGAAAACCCCCATTCATTGTCGTACCAGCCAAAGACACGCAGCTGCCGATCCTGAATCACCCGTGTTTCCGGCCCTGCGATGACCAGCGATTCTGGGCGTGCGCGCAGGTCCGAAGACACCAGCGGGCTTTCCGTCCAGCCCAGAACCGCGGAGCGGTCGACGCTGGCGCGCAGCG
>NZ_LUKH01000820.1:0-1624 GCF_001593695.1 Leisingera sp. F5
GACGTTTTCCGCCACCAGTTCCGCCCGGATCGCGGCGGAGGTGTCCATATCCCAGAGCGACACCGACACATGCACCGATGGCGGGCTGGCAAATACTGCGCTGAAGTCCACCGACCGGCGCCGCTCGCGCGGGCCGGAGCCGGTCCACATTTCACCGTTGTCTTCGAAATCCGAAAAGACTTCGATATCCCCCTGATCGACCCCTGTACGGGGGTTGCGCAGTCTTTTCATTCCGGTTCCCAAACGGTTAGTCAAAATTGAGATTAAGCCATCCATCAGGATTATCCAGAAACCTGAAACAAAGACCCTGCGGATGTTGCCTTTAGGCAAGGCAGTGCCGGCTTGGCAAGGTGCAGTTGCCGGATACCTTGCAGGCGGTCCCTGCCTTCCCAGCAGGGAGAAATCCCCTTCAAAGCCCAACATTTCCCTGATCAGGGATATTTCCCCGATTGTCGCAAACGCTGTGCATTCCGGCGCGGCAGCGGCGAGTCCCCGAGGCCGATTTCTGGTGTGTATCCGCATCCGCCTTTGACAGGCGATTTGATCCAAGGGAGGAGATACCCGTGTCACCAAATGATCCGAATATCGTGAAGCCAGGCCTGGCGATGGCGCTTTTACCCATCGTGCTGACACTGGGTGTTCTGGGCGTCCAGCTGTTCTATTTCGGGGATTTCACCCCGCATATCCCACTGGCCATCGGCATCGCCATCACCGCGCTGGTGGGGCTGAAGCTGGGCCACAAGTGGGACAACATCGAGGAAGGCGTGTTCCACGTCATCAACATCTCGCTGCCGTCGGTGTCGATCCTGATCACCGTCGGCATGATTGTCGGCATCTGGATTGCCAGCGGCACGGTGCCGACGCTGATCTACTACGGCCTCAAGATCCTGTCGCCCGAGTTGTTCCTGGCGGCCGGCATGGTGCTGTGCTCGATCGTGTCGGTGTCGCTGGGCACCTCCTGGGGCACCGTGGGCACCGTCGGCCTGGCACTTATGGGGATCGGTGCGGGCTTTGGCATTCCGATGTACTGGACCGCGGGCGCCGTGGTTTCGGGCGCGTTCTTCGGCGACAAGATCTCGCCGCTGTCGGACACCACCAATCTGGCCCCTGCCGTCACCGGCACCAACCTGTTCGACCACATCCGCAACATGCTTCCGACCACCGTGCCGTCGATGCTGATTGCGCTGGTGATCTATCTGGTTGTGGGCTTCACCCTGATCGATACCTCGCAGGTGTCGTTCGAGCGGATCGACGCAATTACCGAGGCGCTGGACGGCGCATTCTGGATCTCCCCGCTGATGCTGCTGCCAGCGCTGCTGGTGATTGCGCTTGCGGTAATGAAACAGCCGCCGATCCCGTCGCTGTTTGCCGGTGCTGTCGTGGGCGGCATCATGGCGATGCTGTGCCAGGGCGCGGGCCTGCATGAGACCTTCACCTTTGCCAACAGCGGCTATGCGATTGAGACCGGTGTGCCCGAAATCGACCCGCTGCTGAACCGCGGCGGCATCCAGTCGATGATGTGGACCATTTCGCTGGTGCTGCTGGCGCTGGGGTTCGGCGGCGCGCTGGAGCGGACCGGCTGTCTGCAGGCCATCATCGAAGTGATCATTGCGCGGGTGAAGTC
>NZ_LUKH01000821.1:0-1624 GCF_001593695.1 Leisingera sp. F5
AGCCTGATCGACCGGCCTGACTGGCAGGCCGAAGACGCGGCGGACCAGTTTCACGACTACCTGTACCTGCGCGACAATCCGGCGGGCGAACACCGCGAGCTGTGGTTCCACGAGCAGGGCGACCGCTCCTGGCTGGTGGTGACCCGCAACACCGTGACCCATGAAATCCTGAACGTTGAGCTGGCCCGCGATGTGGCCCGGGCAAGGGGGCGCAGCAAATGACTGATGCAGTAATGAACGCCGGCCGCGTGGCCTTTCAGGCCGACGGCAGCACCGGTGCCCGCAAGGGTAGCCAAGTGAACCGTCTGGACGGCGGGCTGATCAAGGGCAGCAAGACGCTGACCTTCTCTTTTGACGGTAAACGCTACAAAGGGTTTGAGGGCGACACGCTGGCCTCGGCCCTGCTGGCAAACGGCGTGCGGCTGATGGGCCGCTCGTTCAAATACCACCGTCCGCGGGGCGTGCTGACCGCGGGTTCCGAAGAGCCCAATGCGCTGGTTGAGCTGCGCAGCGGCGGGCGGCAGGAGCCGAACACCCGCGCCACCACGGCTGAGCTGTACGAGGGGCTGGAAGCAAACTCGCAGAACCGCTGGCCGTCCTTGCAGCATGACTTCATGGCGATCAACGACAGGTTTTCGAACTTCCTGACGGCTGGGTTTTACTACAAAACCTTCATGTGGCCGGCTGCGTTCTGGGAGAAGCTGTACGAACCCATCATCCGCAAGGCCGCGGGTCTGGGCAGCATTAGCTTTGAGGACGACCCGGACGCCTATGACAAGGGTTTCCTGCATTGCGACCTGCTGGTGATCGGCTCCGGCCCTACCGGCCTGATGGCGGCGTTGACCGCTGGCCGGGCCGGGGCGCAGGTGATCATTGCCGACGAGGATTTCCTGCTGGGCGGGCGGCTGAATGCCGAAAGCTTTGGCATTGGTGATCTGACCGGCGCTGCCTGGGTGGCGCAGGTGCAGGCTGAACTGGCCGCGATGGACAATGTGCGGGTGATGCCGCGTACCACCATCATTGGTGCCTTCGACCACGGTATCTATGGCGCGGTGGAGCGGGTGTCTGACCACGTGCTGGCGCCGGAAGCGGGCAAGCCGCGGCAGATCCTGTGGCGTATCTACTCCAAGCGGGCGATGCTGGCGGCAGGTGCCACCGAACGGCCCATCGCGTTTGAGAACAACGACCGTCCTGGTGTGATGCTGGCCGGGGCCGTGCGCGCCTATGCCAACCGCTGGGCGGTGACGCCGGATCAGACCGTTGCGGTTTTCACCAACAATGACGACGGCCACCGCACTGCGGCGGACCTGATTGCCAAGGGCGTGAAGGTGACTGCGGTGATCGACACCCGTGCTGACGCGCCGAAAGTCGAAGGCGCGGAGCTGCTCGCTGGTGCCCAGGTGATCGACTCCAAGGGGCGGCTGGGTCTGGAACGGGCGCAAGTACGGCTTGCCAATGGCTCCACCCGCGAGGTGCCTTGCGGTGCGCTGGCTGTGTCCGGCGGCTGGAACCCGAACGTGCATCTGACCTGCCATCAGCGCGGCCGTCCGGCCTGGCGTGAAGACATTGCCGCCTTTGTCCCCGCGGGGACACTGCCGCAAAATATGTCCGTGGCCGGTGCTGC
>NZ_LUKH01000822.1:0-1620 GCF_001593695.1 Leisingera sp. F5
GATGCTGGCCGCCGCCCGCTATCTGAGCCTGAACATCAATGACATGATCCTGCGGGTGATCGGGATCAGCAGCATGATCTATGCGCCGCTGGACATCTGGGACGACACTATTGCGCGCTCCTATCTGCGCTCCGACGCGCGGATGATGGCCGAGGAGTTCGGCGGCACAACAATGCTGTGGGGAGGCGTGTGGCTGGCAATCAGCCTCGGAGTGATCTGGCTCACCCTGCGCCATGGGCTGGGCCGCACAAGCAATATCCCCTTGCGCTGCCCAATCCAGTTCCTTCGTTAAAGCACCTGATCCACGACGGTCTTCAGCCGCGCGATGGTGGCGTCCACTTCATAAAGCTTATCCAGACCGAACAGCCCTAGGCGGAAGGTGCGGAAATCCGCAGGCTCATCGCATTGCAGCGGCACGCCAGCCGCGATCTGGGTGCCCAGCGCCAGGAATTTCTTGCCGTTTTGCACATCGGGGTCAGAGGTATAGCTCACCACCACCCCCGGCGCGCCAAAACCGTCCGCCGCAACCGAAGTGATGCCTTTTTCCTTCAGCAGCGCCCGCACACCATCGCCCAGCGCCCATTGCGCATCGCGCAGGCGGACAAACCCGTACTCCTTGGTCTCCAGCATGGTGTCGCGGAAGGCCTTCAGCGCATCGGTCGGCATGGTGGCGTGATAGGCATGACCGCCGTCTTCATAGGCCTTCATGATGGTGCGCCACTGTTTCAGGTTGATGGCGAAACTGTCCGAGGTGGTCTCTTCGAGCCGCGCCAGCGCCTTCTCCGAAAACATCACCAGACCTGCGGAAGGCGACGCGCTCCAGCCCTTCTGCGGGGCAGAGATCAACACGTCTACGCCGGTGGCCTTCATGTCGATCCAGGCGCAGCCCGAGGCGATGCAATCAAGCACCACCAGCGCGCCGACCTCATGCGCAGCCGCCGCCATGGCGATCACATAGTCGTCGGGCAGGATCACACCGGCTGCGGTTTCCACATGCGGGGCAAAGACGATATCCGGCTTCTGCTCTTTGATCGCGGCGACCACATCGGCAATCGGCGCAGGCTCAAACGGCGAGGCCGTTTCATTGCCGGTCCGGCGCGCCTTCATCACGGTCGAGGACGCGGTAAAGCCGCCGGCCTCGAATATCTGGCTCCAGCGGTAGGAGAACCAGCCATTACGCACTACCAGCGCATTTGCACCGCGGGCAAACTGGCGCGCCACCGCTTCCATCGCATAGGTGCCGCCACCGGGCACCAGCGCCACGGCTTCGGCGTTGTACACCTCTTTCAGCATCTCATTGATGTCCAGCATCACGCCTTGGAAGGTCTTGGACATATGGTTGAGCGAACGGTCGGTGAAAACCACCGAGAATTCATCCAGACCCTGCGGGTCAACGGTATCGAGCAATGCCATCTTGGCCTCCCTGAGATTCTTCATGAAACGGCTAGCCGGTGCCACGGGGTTTGGCAAAGCCTGCGTTGGCATACAACGGAGCAGCCGTTCTCCGAAGCGTGATATTGACTGCGGCCCGGCAGAAGGGCTGGAGCGCGTCGCCTTCCGCAGGTCTGGTGATGTTTTCGGAGAAGGCGCTGGCGCGGCTCGAAGAGACCACCTCGGACA
>NZ_LUKH01000823.1:0-1618 GCF_001593695.1 Leisingera sp. F5
GGTTCAGATTCTGACGCGGGCCGTGCCGCATGGGCTATGCCGTATGGCCCGTAGCATGTGGCCCGTGCCGCATGGGCCGGGCCGCTGTGATGCGCAGCCCGGCCTGCTGTCAGTTGGTGTTGTCAGTCGTTGATGTCGTGGTTGAAGGTCTTCACCTGGCCCTTGGGCAGGGCAAAAAAGCGGCGCATCACCAGCCAGGCCGCCAGCGACAGCACAGCAAAGATCAGCAATAGCGGCGGCAGGCCGAAACCGGCGCCTGCCAGCAACAGCAGGCTGACGGCTGCAGCGCCGATGGCAAAGCCGAGAAAGACAAAGCCGGGCACCAGAACCTCCAGTATGGCTAGCGCCAGCGCCGCGGCGCCCCAGACCCACCACAAGTCCCAGAACGGCATGTCCATCATTTGCCCCCTTTCAGCAGGTTGAAGGCGTTGCCAAAGGCCTCCAGCGCGTGGGCGGGGACCAGGATGGTCTGATTGCCCGCGCCCTTGCCGAGCGCGTTCAGCGATTCCACCTGTTTCAGGGCGACCTGGTACTGCGCTGCCTCGATACCGTTTTCGCGGATCGCCTTGGCGACAACTTCGGTGGCATAGGCCTCGGCTTCGGCCTGGATGCGGCGGGCCTTGGCGGTCTGTTCGGCGGCATAAAGCTCGGCGTCGGCGTTCAGCTCAACCGCGCGTTTTGCGCCCTCGGCCTCGGTCACCTGGGCGCGGCGGGCGCGTTCGGCATTCAGCTGCTGCAGCATCGCGTCGCGGGTGGCCTGATCAAGGTTCACGTCCAGGATCTCGGCGCGGGTGACTTCGATGCCCCAGTCGTCTACCGCGCTTTCGACCGAATGCTGGATCTGCCCGATCAGCTGCGAGCGGTTGGATTGCACCTCGTCCAGGTCCATTTTGCCGATCTCGGCGCGCACGATGCCGGCCACGGTGGTGGCAATGGCGCCGTCCACGTCGCGGATCCGGTAGACGGTCTTTTCCGGCTCCAGGATGCGGTAGAATACCGAAGTGTCGATCTGCACCAGCACGTTGTCCTTGGTGATCGCGTCCTGGGTGGCGTTGGGCAGCTGGCGCTCCAGGATTGACATCTTGTGGCGGGCCACATCCAGGAACGGCACGATGAAGTTAATGCCCGGCCCCAGCACCGAATGCAGGCGGCCGAAACGTTCGATCACGTATTTCTCGGACTGCGGTACGATGCGCACGCCCTTCAGTACCACGATGATCAGCAGGACCGCGCCCAGCAAGTACAGCAGGTTGCTGGAAAGAAGGTCCAGAATCAGGTCTTCGTTCATGAATATGCTTTCTGTTTCAAACGCCTGCGGGCAGGATCCTGCGCCTGTCCCGGCAGGTCAAGATAAACTGCGCCTCAAGAGGCAGAGGGTTTGAGCCGCCGCATCGGGGCCGGGCGGACCCGGTCTTCGATCTCGGCATAGATCAGCGCGGCGATGTTTTTGGAGGAGGTCTTCTCGATCCCTTCCAGCCCGGGGGAGGAATTCACCTCCAGCACCTTGGGGCCGGTTTCCGACCGCAACAGATCCACGCCCGCCACGTTGAGGCCAAAGGCACGGGCGGCGCGGACCGCGGTGGAGCGTTCCTCCTTGGTGATGCGGACGATTTCAGCG
>NZ_LUKH01000824.1:0-1618 GCF_001593695.1 Leisingera sp. F5
CATGCTGCGCTCCTACGTCGACTACCGCCCCTATGAATGCTGGACCTTCGGCAGCGAATGCGACGGCGGCTTTGCCCAATTCGCGGTGGCGCCTGCGCGCGAAACCCATGCGGTGAAATGCGACTGGTCCGATGCCGAGCTGGCCTCGATCCCCTGCGCTTACTCGACGGCGGAGAACATGCTGCACCGGGTTGGTCTGGGTGCCGAAACCGTGCTGATCTCCGGCGCCTCCGGCGGCGTGGGTTCCGCTGCCGTTCAGCTGGCCAAGCGCCGCGGCGCCACCGTGATCGCGCTGTCCTCGTCTGCCAAGGCGGATGAAGTTCTGGCGCTTGGTGCTGACCGGGTGATCGACCGGAACGCCGATTTGCGCAGCGAACTGGGCGAGGGTGCCGTCGACGTGGTGGTCGATCTGGTGGCCGGCCCGCAGTGGCCGGCTTTTATGGACGTTTTACGGCGCGGTGGGCGTTATGCCACCGCAGGTGCCATTGCCGGGCCGATCAGCGAAATCGACGTGCGCACGCTGTATCTGAAGGACCTGACCCTGATGGGCTGCACCTTTCAGGAGGATGAGGTGTTCGCCAATCTGATCTCTTACATCGAAGCAGGTGAAATCCGCCCGCTGGTCGCCAAGACCTATCCGCTGGCTGAGATTGCAACGGCGCAGGAGGATTTTCTGAGCAAGAAGCACGCAGGTAAACTGGTGCTGATGATCCCGGAGGTCCAAGCGTGAAAATCAAGAAGATAGAGCTGTACCAGCTGGACCTGCCCTATTCCGGCGGCACCTATATGCTGTCGGGCGGGCGGGAGTACCGCAGCTTTGATGCGTCTTTTGTGCGCATCACGACTGATACCGGGCTGGAGGGCTGGGGCGAGAGCACGCCGTTCGGCTCCACCTATATCGCGTCGCATGCTTTGGGCGCGCGGGCCGGGATTGCCGAGATTGCGCCTTATCTGCTGGGCCGTGACCCGCGGCAGATGGACCGCATCAATGAAGCGATGGATGAGGCGCTGGTCGGCCACAACCACGCAAAATCCGCAATAGACCTCGCCTGCTGGGACCTGTTCGGCAAGTCGGTGAACATGCCGGTGTGCGAACTGCTGGGCGGCTCAACCGGCAAACGCCTGCCGGTGATCTCCTCAATCTATGCAGGCACACCCGAGGATATGCGCGCCCGCGTCGCGCAGCATCGCGAGATGGGCTATCTGGGCCATTCGGTGAAGATCGGCGCCATGGACAGCGAAGGCGGCCCGGCGCTGGACGCCGAGCGCATCCGCGCGTCCTTGGCCGACCGGCAGCCGGGGGAGTTCTTTCTGGTCGATGCCAATGGCGGGCTGACGCCGGAAACCGCGCTCAGGATGCTGCGGATGCTGCCCGAGGGGCTGGATTTCGTGCTGGAGGCGCCCTGCAAGACCTGGCGCGAGACCCTGTCGCTGCGCAAGCGCTGCACGGTGCCGATCATTCTGGACGAGCTGGTGCAGCAGGATGAGGATATCGCGCTGATGCTGGCCGAGGATGTGGCTGACGGCATCGGCCTCAAGATCTCCAAGGCGGGCGGGCTGACTCATGGGCGGCGGCACCGGGACATGTGCCTGGCTGCGGGCGCGACAGTCAGCGTGC
>NZ_LUKH01000825.1:0-1615 GCF_001593695.1 Leisingera sp. F5
GACCTCCGGCGGTCTGCACGGCGTCGGCTCCTCGGTGGTGAACGCTCTGTCGGATTCGCTGGTGGTGCAAGTGGCCAAGAACAAGGAACTGTTCGAACAGCGTTTCTCCCGCGGCCTGCCTTTGGGACCGGTGGAAAAGGTCGGCGCCGCCCCCAACAAGCGCGGCACGTTTGTGACCTTCCACGCGGATGAGCAGATCTTCGGCCACCACCGGTTCAAGCCCAAGCGCCTGATGACCCTGGTGCGCTCCAAGGCCTATCTGTTCTCCGGCGTCGAAATCCGCTGGAAAACCCACATCGACGACGGTGAAACTCCGGCCGAGGCCACCTTCCACTTCCCCGGCGGCCTGCGCGACTACTTGAGCGAAGTGCTGGGCAAATCCTCCGTCTACGCAGAGGCGCCCTTTGCCGGCAAGGTCGAGTTCCGCGAGAAATTCAACGCGCCCGGTTATGTCGAATGGGCGATCAACTGGACCCCGTCGCGCGACGGCTTCACCCAGTCCTATTGTAACACCGTCCCCACGCCCGAGGGCGGCACCCATGTGGCCGGCTTCTGGTCCGCGATCCTCAAGGGCATCAAGGCCTACGGCGAGCTGGTCGGCAACAAGAAAGCGGGCAACATCACCCGCGACGACCTGATGGCCGGCGGCTGCGCGCTGATCTCCTGCTTCATTGCCGACCCGGCATTTGTGGGCCAGACCAAGGACCGCCTCTCGACTGAGGCCGCCTCCAAGATGGTGGAAAACTCGGTCCGCGACCATTTTGACAACTGGCTGGCCGCCGACACCAAATCCGCGGGCGCCATCCTCGACTTCCTGGTGCTGCGTGCCGAGGAGCGCCTGCGCCGCAAGCAGGAGAAAGAGACCCAGCGCAAATCGGCCACCAAGAAACTGCGCCTGCCCGGCAAGCTGACTGACTGCACTTCCAAAGACCGCTCCGGCACCGAACTGTTCATCGTCGAGGGCGACTCGGCCGGCGGCTCCGGCAAGGGCGCGCGCAACCGGGTCAATCAGGCGCTGCTGCCGCTGAAGGGCAAGATCCTGAACGTGCTGGGTGCCGCCTCCAACAAGATCGGCACCAACGCCGAAATCCGCGACCTGTGCGAGGCGCTGGGTGTCGGTACCGGCACCAAGTTCAACCTTGACGATCTGCGCTATGACAAGATCATCATCATGACCGATGCGGACGTCGACGGCGCCCATATCGCGTCACTGCTGATGACCTTTTTCTTCACCCAGATGCGACCCCTGATCGACGGCGGCCACCTGTATCTGGCCTGCCCGCCCCTGTTCCGCCTGACCCAAGGCGCCCGCCGCGTCTACTGCCTGGACGAGGCCGAGCGCGACACCTGGCTGGAAAAGGGCCTGGGCGGCAAAGGCAAGATCGATGTGAGCCGCTTCAAGGGTCTTGGCGAAATGGACGCCAAGGATCTGAAAGAGACCACCATGGACCCCACCACCCGCAAGCTGATCCGCGTCACCATCGACGAGGACGAACCCGGCGAGACCGGCGAGCTGGTCGAACAGCTGATGGGCAAGAAACCTGAGCTGCGCTACCAGTATATTCAGGAAAACGCGAAGTTCGTAGTGGAGCTGGATGTTTGAGGGGTAAATCCC
>NZ_LUKH01000826.1:0-1615 GCF_001593695.1 Leisingera sp. F5
TCCTGGCCCCGATGGAAGTTGCGGTTTGGTCTGCACCTTGCCGCGTCCCGGCGTATATAGGGAGCAGAAAACGCCCCTGCAAGCGCTCAGACACGCGTTGATGCGTGAATCAATGCGCTTTTTTGCAGGGGTCATGGTTAAGGATGGATGAACGGCAATGACCTTGCTGCGTGTGCGCGGATTTGATGTTTACAAGGGGTTTCTTGATCCGGCCCGGCAAGCAGCGCTGATAGACGCGTTGCGGCCGGTGCTGAAGGCGGCGCCGCTGTTCTCACCCAAGGTGCCGGGGGGCGGGCAGATGTCGGTACGGATGACGTCGGCGGGGCAATTCGGCTGGTATTCTGACACCTCCGGCTACCGCTATGCGGAGCAGCATCCTTCAGGACGGGACTGGCCGGATATCCCTGAGGCGGTACTGGAGATCTGGCAGCAGTTGACCGGGCTGGAGCGGGCACCGGAATGCTGCTTGCTGAATTACTATGGAGAGGGTGCGCGGATGGGGCTGCATCAGGACAAGGATGAGGCGGATTTCTCCTACCCCGTGGTATCCATCAGCTTGGGCGATGACGCCCTGTTTCGGATTGGCAACCGCAGTCGTGGCGGAAAGACGGAATCGGTCTGGCTCAACTCAGGCGACGCGGTGGTGATGGGCGGCGAGGCGCGGCTGACCTATCACGGGGTGGACAGGATCCGGTTCAAATCCTCGCGGCTGCTGCCCAAGGGCGGGCGGATCAATCTGACACTCAGAGTGGTCGTGTGAGGCCGGCGGGGCGCAAAAGTTTTCCGGAAAACTTTGACCAAGATTTTTGGAAAGTCTTGGTCCAGCTGCGGCGGTTACCGTCGAGCGCTCCAGCTGATGGACACCTGACGGCGCGTGTAGAATTCGCCCATCAGGCCGATTACGATCAGCACCAGCGCTACCCAGGCCGCATACTGCCAGGAACTGAAGTGCGGGTTGTAGTTGATAAAGACAAAGCCGCGGGCCTGGTCGATGCAGTGAAACAGCGGGTTCCAGTCGAACATGGCAAGCATGAAGCTGGGCAGCGTGTTGGCCAGGAACATCTTGCCCGACGCGATCATATTGGCGCGCTGATAGATCATCGTCAAAATGCTCACCAGCCCAGGTGCCCAGGGTTTCAGCACCAGGAACACCAGCCCGACAGAGGCGCCGGTGATCCAGGCGAGCAATATCATGCCAAAGGCGGGTATGGGCTCTTCGATATGCACCGGCGTGAATGCAACGTGGTAGACAAACAGGATGATGAACAGTGACAGCACTTGGATGTACAGCGCGCCGATTGCGGCAGATAGAATGGCCACCATCGTGTTCATCGGCGCATGCTGCATCATCGGGCTGCTGGGCCCCTCGGCGCTGGCAACGGCACCGACTGTCTTGGTGTGAACCATGAACAGAAACACGCCGGACATAACATAAAGCAGAAAGTCACCGCGAATGGCAGAGCCGCGCAGGCCCAGCAGCGCGAACATTGCAAAAAACGCGCCCACAAAAAGGACTGCCTGCAGGATGTTCAGAGCCAGGGCTGCAAAGGCATTGTTGTGTTTGGAACGGACGCTGCGCACGACCGAATGGAATACCACCTCGCTAAGTGTGAGG
>NZ_LUKH01000827.1:0-1611 GCF_001593695.1 Leisingera sp. F5
CGCTACAACATCCCGGCCAAGATCAACCTGATCCCGTTCAACGAATGGCCCGGCAGCCCCTACAGGCGGTCCTCGAACAACCGCATCCATGCCTTTGCTAATATCGTCTATCAGGCCGGTTATGCCTCGCCGATCCGCAAGACGCGGGGCGATGATATTATGGCGGCCTGCGGCCAGCTGAAATCGGCAACCGAGCGCGCCCGCAAGAGCCGCAAGCAGATTGAGGCCGAAGCCGGGTTGAAGTAACCCGGATCCGGCCCCGGTGCGGCAGGTTCCCCGGCTGCCATATCAAGTAAACAGGAAGTGGTCCTCGGTGAGCGTGCCGGTATAGCCCGTCAACTCGATCTGGTGACTGCCGAAAAATCCGATCAGGGTGCTGCCATTTTCCTGTGTGATGGTCAGATCGCTGAAGTCTTCCACTGAGGTGTCAAAGAATTCGATCCGGTCATCGCCTTTGCCAAAATCCGTGATGACTTCGTCTTCCCAATAATCGGCAGACACGAACACAAAAACATCCGCGTGTTTCCCCCCTGTCAAAACGTCAGATCCTTCACCGCCGACAAGACGGTCTTTGCCGTTGCCGCCGATCAGCCTGTCATCCCCCTGGCCGCCGAAAAGCGTGTCCCTGCCGCCATTTCCTTTCAGAAAATCGTCTTCATCGTAGGCGCCTGAATAATCGGTCTCATCCAATCCGCCGATCAAAACGTCCGATCCCTTACCGCCCACTAGCCTGTCTTCGCCATAGCCCCCAGTAAGACTGTCAGCGCCGCCGCCGCCGAACAAGTGGTCATCCGCTTCGTGGCCGATGACCGTATCTTCGCCGCCCTTTGCATAAATCTTGGTATCCTGTCCGGTCGCCAATACAGTTTCTGCACGGCTGCTGGCCTTGATCACCACGTCGCCCGCCGTATTGACGTAAGCTCTCCATCCTGCGGTTCCGCCGGTATCGCCATATATATGGGTCAGAGCTTGCACATCAAATGTGCCCAGCTCAGTGACATTGTACCCGGCATGATTATAGGTCATCACGGTGTGTGCCTGGTCGTCCAGATGGTCCGCCAGCGTATTGTCGCCGTCATGCGGATGTTCAAGACCCAGCGCATGGCCGATCTCGTGCAGCACCGTTTCATAGCCATAGGATCCCGGTGCCATATCAGTGCTTTCAATCGCCAGCTCCCCCTCATTGGTGGAGTAGGAGTTGGACCAGGCAAGATCCGCCCAGCCTGCAGCAGAGCCGCCGTTGTAGCCAAAGGCGTTGATCATTGCCGGACCGTCCGTTTCGACAAACAGCAAGCCGGACGCCTCTTCAAACTCCGCAAGAGCCAGGCGGAAATAGTCGCGCTGCGTGCTGTTGAAGGGCCAATAGCTGCTGGCACCATAGGGGTCGTCAGCCACATCCCCCAAGTCACCGCTATCGACAAAGCTGTAGGTCACCACAGTTTGAGTGCCGAGATCAGCCAGGCTGTTCCAGCGGAGGCTGCTGTTCGATGTATAGGCTAAAAGCGCCGTGTAATCTGAAACTTCGGGCATCAACGGTCTCCACTATCCTGTCAACGGTAAGTTTTTGTTTGTAAATGTGGCCAAGTTTGGCCCGCTTCCGGCCTCAGGCCG
>NZ_LUKH01000828.1:0-1609 GCF_001593695.1 Leisingera sp. F5
CTGCTGGAGGCCTCGGCGCGCTCCAACCTCAAACGCTGCTATCTGGAGCTGGGCGGCAAGTCCCCGAATATCGTCTTTGCGGATGCGCCGGATCTGGCCAAGGCGGCCAAAGTGTCTGCCGCTGGCATCTTTCGCAACTCCGGGCAGGTTTGTATCGCGGGCTCCCGCCTTCTGGTCGAGGCGTCGGTTCATGACGAGTTTGTCGAAATGCTGCAGGCCGAGGCCGAGGCGCTGCGGGTGGGAGACCCGCTGGACCTGGGCACCCAGATCGGGGCGGTGAATTCCGAGGATCAGCTGCGCCGCAACCTGTCGTTCATGGACATGGCACGGTCCGAGGGCGGACAGGTAGTGACCGGCGGCCAGCGCATTCTGGAGGACACCGGCGGCACCTTTATGTCTCCGGCGATTGTCACGCATGTAGCGCAGGACCACGCGCTGTTTCAGCGCGAGGTGTTCGGGCCGGTGCTGGCAGTGACAAGGTTCGAGAGTGAGGACGAGGCGCTGAGCCTTGCCAACGCCACCGACTTTGGCCTGGCGGCTGGTGTCTGGACCGCAAACCTGTCCCGCGCGCACAGGATGGTGGCGGGCATCCGGGCCGGTGTGGTGCATGTGAACACCTATGGCGGGTCTGACAATACGGTGCCATTGGGCGGCGTCGGCCAGTCCGGCAACGGGCATGATAAGTCGTTGCATGCGCTGGACAAATACATCGATCTGAAAACCGCTTGGATTCAGTTGTGAAGCGGGTTTTGCGCCGCAAAACCCGCGGCCTCCGGCGGGAGTATTTTTGCAAAGATGAAAGGCCGCGCGCGTGCCGATGGCCGTCGCTGCGAAGCCTTTAAGACGGGAGAAAAAGCCTGTGGCAGACATGACCATACTAGTCGCCGGAACGTACGACACCAAAGACGATGAACTGAGCTATCTGGCGGAAGTGATCCGCGGGCAGGGCGGCAAGGTGCTGACGATGGATGTGAGCGTTCTGGGCGATCCCGGCCAGCCCGCGGATGTCAGCAAGCAGGAGGTGGCCGCGGCCGGCGGCAGTTCGATCGAGGCGGCGATTGGCTCGGGGGATGAAAACACCGCCATGCAGATCATGGGTGCAGGTGCCGCGGCCATGGCGCTGGATCTGTACCGGCAGGGGCGCATTGACGGGGTGATTGTGTTGGGCGGTACCATGGGCACTGATCTGGCGCTGGATATGTGTGCGGCGCTGCCCGTGGGGGTGCCTAAATACATCGTCTCAACTGTCGCATTTTCACCGCTGATGCCGCCTGAGCGGATCCCGGCGGATGTGCAGATGATCCTCTGGGCGGGCGGGCTCTATGGGGTGAACTCGATTTGCAAGGCGTCGCTCAGCCAGGCCGCCGGTGCGGTGCTGGGCGCGGCGCGGGCGGTGGAGCCGCCAAAACGGGACAGGCCGCTGATCGGCATGACGTCGTTTGGCAAGACTGTGCTGCGCTATATGGTGACACTGAAACCTGCGCTGGAAGCGCGCGGGTTTGAGGTTGCGGTGTTTCACGCCACCGGCATGGGCGGGCGGGCGTTTGAAAGCCTGGCCGCTGAGGGCGCCTTTGCCGCGGTGATGGATTTTGCGCCGCAGGAAGTGTCG
>NZ_LUKH01000829.1:0-1606 GCF_001593695.1 Leisingera sp. F5
CTTGGTGACGTTTCTGTTTTGCGCAGCCGGTGACATTTCTGAATGGTGTTTACAAAGTGCTCACAGCGCGGCCCAGGAGGCATCCGGGCCGCGGCACCATGGCTAACCACCTACACAAAAAACTGACTTGGGTGTCTGCTAAGTCCTGTGGATTGCTCCAGTTATTAACCGGCGCAGTAACTGTTGGGTCGGCCGAGACCGGACGTTCATGCCGGACGCCGCGAAAACCTGGAACGAGCCCAACCTGTAAATTGGATTTTCTTGCTGCGTGCGCACACAGCACGGATTTTTCTGCACACGCGCAAGTTCTGGCGTTGCAGCGCGGCGGGAAAACCAGCCGTTTGCCATCGCTGCGAATGCATGTGCAAAAAATCGAAATCTATGTTCGCCCGAACAGCAGAAATTTTCGGGCTACGCAGAAGATTTCTCCGGACCGGTCATTCAAAGTCACGCTGATCCTCCCCGACAGCGCCTTGTACGCCAGGCGTGGATCCACGCAGATGATCGGAAGGTCGCGTTTCTCCAATTCGCGGGTGAGCCAGATGGCCTGGATGCCGCTCTCATGCACAATCCGGTTGGGCTCAGCGGCGTGCTCCAGAAGGAATGATGGAATTGCATCTGGTTCCGAACTGGTCTCGCCGCCCGCAAGCTCCTCACCTTCTCCGTCAACAACAATGATCAAAACGGATTTGATGGACACTTCCAGACCAACATCATGCGGCATGGTCGTTCGCCTTTACGGCGGATCTTGCTGAGCCGATCTTATCGGAATTCGTTTGCCCTAGGAAGGTTGCCGCGGCAAACACACCATATTGTTCGTTCATCGCATAGCATTTCCGGAGATTGCTCGCATCGTATCTCGGCCCAAAATGGCTATGTCATCCCGCGCAACGAAGGCAGGCAGATCAATGAAACCGGTCCCGCCACCTTTACCGTTGACGCGTTGATCGTTCTGTCACCAGCGCCGGAACGAGCCTTATATAGGCAAGCTCAGCCAGCAGTTCGACGCAGGTCTGCGTTACCACGATGGCGGCGACGAGTCCGCCGTCAAAGGGCGCCGCGAGCGCCAATGGCAACACGACCAATGAATTTCGGGTACTTATGCTGAATACCAACGCCCGGCCGGCGCCGTAATCAAGACCGGCAAGGCGGCTGATCGCCCATCCGATGATAGGTGCAGCCAAGACATAGGCGATATAAACGGGCACGATGCCCAGCACATCGGCCAAGGCTGTTTCGATCCGGGGCAGCTCAGCCGCAATGACCAAAAACAGGGTCAGCGCCATCAGCGGCACCGGTGCCCAAGCCGTGGCCGCGGTGAACTGCTCGCCAGACGCGTGCCGACCGGCCCAAAGTTCGGTCAGCCAAGCCAATATCAATGGCGTTGCGATAAGCCAGAGGAAAGCTGACAGAAACGGGCCGGGTCGCAGCAAATCCGCCATGCCCGGCCCCAGGAAAAGCCAGAGGTAGAATGGCAGCAGGAGAAGCTGAACGACGAGGAGCAGCGGTGTGGCGGCGAACACGAGGCGCGCTTTCCCGCGGCCCATATGGGTGAACACTACGACATAGTCGATGCAGGGGGTGAGCAACACAAGGAGCTTGCGGG
>NZ_LUKH01000830.1:0-1603 GCF_001593695.1 Leisingera sp. F5
GCTGGTCGCGACGGTGATGTCGAACCTCGGACTGGAACGGCACCTGGAAAGCAAGGGCCTGGGCCTGGAGCGCACAGCCGTTGGCGACCGCTATGTGGTGGAGCGGATGCGTGAGGGCGGCTTCAATCTCGGCGGCGAACAGTCCGGTCATATCGTGATGTCGGATTATGCCACTACCGGCGACGGGCTGATGGCAGGGCTGCATTTCCTGGCTGAGATGGTGCAAACCGGGAGGAAGGCTTCAGAGCTGGCGCATCAGTTCCAGACCGTGCCGCAGCGGCTGCGCAATGTGCGGTTCCGGACTGGCCAGGCGCCGCTGGAGGATACCCGGGTGCAAGAGGCCATTGCCGCCGCTGAGAAAGCATTGACCGGCCAGGGGCGCTTGTTGATCCGCAAATCCGGCACCGAGCCGCTTGTGCGGGTGATGGCGGAGAGCGAGGATGCCGGGCTGATGGCGCTGGCTGTTGACAGCGTGGTCGCTGCGGTCGAGGCTGCCGTCTCGGAATGAGGCTGGAGCGCTCAGCCGCCTCTGCCGAACAGACGGCTCAGCTTGCCGAACTGGCTGAGGCCAAGCCCGCCCAGGATCATCCCCATTGCCAGCAGCATCGAGGGCGGTAGATCCTCGCCCAGGAAGACGGCGCCCAGCACCACGGCCCAAACCGGCACTTGATAGTTGGTCAAGGTCATGAAGGTTGGCCCCGCTTCCCGCACCACGATGACCCGCAGCAGGTTGGCAGCAGCGGTGGGGATCAGGCCGAGGATGGCGGCAATCGCCAGTGTCGTTGTGTCCGGCATCACCGGCGGGCCTTCGGTGAGCCAGGCTGCCGGGAAGATGATGAAGCAGCCGATCACCAGGAAAATTGCAGCCAGCCCCAGCGGGTCCACTGGTGGCAGGCGCCGGGTCAGGATCGAGCTGACCGAGTAGCAGGCTGCTGCCGACAGGCAGGCCGCCCGGCCATAGGGCTCCAGCGCGGCGCCGCTGGTTTCAAACGCCTTGCCGCCGATCAGCAGCGCGACGCCTGCAAAGCCGATGGCAAAGCCGATCAGGCGGCGCAGGGTCATCTGCTCTCCTGGCACAAAGAAATGCGCCAGCGGCAGCACCATCAACGGGATTGCCGCCATGCTGACGCCGGTGAAGCCGGAGGAGACATGCTGCTGGCCCCAGGAGATCAGCATGAAGGGAAGGGCGGTGCTGAGGATGCCGATGATCACCAGTGATGGCCAGTTGGTTTCAGATTTGAACAGCTTGAACCCGCGCCAGCCCCAGATTGCGCCGAGCAAAAGCGCAGCAAATCCGATCCGCCCGGCGGCCAGCCAGAACGGTGTGATACCCTCTAGTGCCAGCTTGATCAGCAGAAAGGTGGCACCCCAGACAAAGCCAAGGGCAGCAATCATCATCCAATAACGCGGGGCGATGCCGGGCACGGTCTTCTCCTGCGGTTCACCGCGCGACAAGACCCCGCCGGGCGGGCGGGGTCAATGGAATTGCTTTGTTATGTATCGAAGTGTTTGCGTGTCAGACCGCGCGTGAGCGGCGGCGGCGGCTGAGGAGCAGGCCGCCAAGGATCAGCGCCAGCGCGGCAAACAGCTGCGGCGGCAGGGT
>NZ_LUKH01000831.1:0-1600 GCF_001593695.1 Leisingera sp. F5
ACGATCCCGACCAGCTGGCTGTCCGCGGCCAGCAGCTCGCTTTCGGCAATATCCGCAGTGATTTCATGCAGGCAAACCACTGCAAAGGTGGGCGAGGGCTCCTCCGCCCGGCCGAACGCCAGGGTTCCCTCACATAAGGAAACCGCACGGGTGATCGAATTCACCAGCTTCGGAGCCAGCCGGCGAACCAGGGGGTCCTCGCTCATCTCGATACGGTCGGTGAACAGCTGCGCCGAGGTCAGGATGTTGCGCAGATCATGGCTCACCTTGGCGACCGCGCCGCCCAGCTGGGCCAGCCGCTCGCGCTGCTTCAGCGCATGTGTCAGCTCGGTCTGCAACTGCATCAGCGCCTCTTCGGCCTCGCGCAGTTCCACCACGCTGGAATTTGGGTGGATGATGCCGCGCGCATCTTCCGGTGCCGCCGCATAGCGCTGCATATAGCCAACGACGCTCTTGATCGGTTTCACCAGCACAATCCGCACCGCAACGAACAGCAGCAGCGCGGTGAAAATGGAGATCACCGCCGACAGGATCAGGATCCGCACCCCGTAGTCGATCATCGCCGCCCGCAGCGGCGCGGTTTCCATGGTGACCTCGATCAGCAGGCCCGCATCGCGCACCGGCGCGCCGATCACCCGGATGATCTCATTCTCCCGACGGATCAGCCGCATCATCGCATCCTTGATCAGCATCATCGCGCCTGCCATGCGCAGATCATAGGTGCCGGTGATCTGCCGCGGGATCGGCGAGGCCAGCATCAGCTGGCGGATCTCGTCCCGGCGCAGAACAACGTTGTAGACACCGGCATTCTCCAGAAGTTCCGCTTCCAGCTCTGTCTCCAGCATGTCGTCGGCCAGAAGCGCCAGCGAGGCGATCTGCGCCCGCTGCAGCCGGTCGGCCAGGTAATCCTCGCGGAACCGCGCAATCGAGGGCACAAAGATCAGCACCTCGGCCAGCATCACAAAGACCGTGGTCAGGATCAGAAATCTGCCCGAAAGCGTGTTGAGCATCCCGCCGCCCTTACCTCAAGGTATCCAGCGCTGAACAAAGCGCACTGCGCGTTTCACAAAACCGCTCTCAAACAGCCGCGGGGAGAAATAGGCCCCTGCCACCCGTTTGTTAAGCTCGCTGAAGGAGGGGTAAGGCGCAACCATGGCTGCAATCTGGCTCATTTTCAGACGGTTGGCCAGCGCCATCGACCACAGGCTGATCAATTCGCCCGCCTGATGGCCTGCGATCGTGGCCCCCACGGGACGGCCCATGAACACCATCACCTTTATAAAACCTTTGGTCTTTCGTTCAGCAATGGCGCGGTCGTTGTGATGGTAGTCGAACCGGGCCACCTCCAGTTTGACGCCGTAGATATCCCGCGCCTGCGCTTCGGTCAGGCCAACCTGGGCCAGTTCCGGGTCGGTATAGGAGGCCCAGGGGATATGGCTGATCTTGGCCTTGGACGGCAGGCCGAACAGCGCCGAGCGGATGATAATGCCTGCGTGATAGCCAGCTACATGGGTGAACTGCAGCCCGCCGGCCACATCGCCGATGGCATAGACCTGTCTGTTGGTGGTCAGCAGGCTGTCGTCTACTTTGATGCCGTTGC
>NZ_LUKH01000832.1:0-1598 GCF_001593695.1 Leisingera sp. F5
CCTTTCAGGCGCAGTATTCGCTGAAAATCCAGGAGTGGGTGATCTCCGGGCTGTTCGAGATCGGCATTTGCGAGATGCCGCTGGTCCACGACGGGCTGGAGGTGCATCCGATCACTGTCGAAACCCGGCTGGCAATTCCGGCGGACAGCCCGCTGGCGGAACACGAGGTGCTGACTCCCGAACTGCTGGACGGCGTGCCCTTCATCGTGATGGGGCCAGAGCACATGACCCACCGCCGCACCCGCGAGGTGTTCCAGCAGGCGGGCGTCCCACTGAAAACCCGGGTGCATTCGCATCTGTTCAAGAACCTTCTCAGCTTTGTGCAAGAGGGGATGGGCGTCTCGGTTCTAGATCCCTTTGTGCTGGACTTCGAGGCCGGCGGCGGCTTTGTCTCCCGCCCGTTCCGGCCGCGGATCATGATGGAAATGGCGGTGGTCACCTCCAAGTCGCGGCCGCTGTCAGCAGTGGGGCAGGATTTTCTGGCGCTGCTGAAACAGGAACTGGCGCCGTATACGGCGGGCACTGCCTAGTCCGTCCGGTAATTGTATGCAGTTTCGAATTCAATCTTGCGCGGTCTTGGCTGCTCGCCTAATCTGCGCTGCGAAATGACCGAATGGCGGGAATATGGCCAAACGCGAAAGCAATGTGGACAGGGTATATGAGGCGCTGCGCCGGATGGCGGCGGATTTTGCCTTCAAGCCCGATCAGCGGATCAACGAAAGCGCGCTCTCCGAAGTGCTGGGCGCCAGCCGCACGCCGCTGCGCGAGGCGCTGAACCGGCTGGTGGCCGAGGGGTTCCTGACCTTTCAGAACAACCGCGGTTTTTTCTGCCGCCCGCTGACGCCCAGCTACATCATGGACCTGTACGAGGCCCGTGTGGCCGTGGAATGCGAAGCCGTGCGGCTGGCCTGCACCCGTGCCTCTGACGCGGACATCGCGGCGCTGGCGGATTACCTCAACCGGATGGAGCCGGAATATCAAAGCGCCACCGACCCGGATGAGCTGCTGGCGATGGACGAAAGCTTCCACGCCCGGCTGACGCAGCTTTCCGCCAACAGCGAGCTGCAGCGGATCCTCAACAATCTCAATGGCCGGATCCGCTATATCCGCCTCATTGACCTCAAACGCATGCGCGACCGGGCAGGGGGCAAGGCGCCGGGCGATATCTCGGCTCATCGCCAGATCGTCGAAGGCATCGCCGCCCGCAATACTGATGCTGCCACAGCGGCCATGCGCAGCCATATCGAAAAACGGCGCGAAGAGGCGACGGAAGCTGTCCGCATCGCCTTTTCCCAGCTCTACGTGCCAGACGAATAGGGGGTCCTCATGGAACGAGGCGGAAAAACAGTCTTTGGCGCCGCGGTTGGCATCCTGATGCTGGAAACGCGCTTTCCCCGCATCCATGGCGATATGGGCAATGCAATGACCTGGGACTTTCCGGTGCATTACAAGGTAGTGCGCGGCGCCAATCCCGAAAACGTGGTGCGTGGCAACCCGCGGGAACTGGTGGAGCTTTTTGTGGATGCGGGCCGCGATCTGGTCGCCATGGGCGCCGACGGCATCACCACCAACTGCGGCTTTCTGGCGCTGATCCAGGA
>NZ_LUKH01000833.1:0-1593 GCF_001593695.1 Leisingera sp. F5
TCGTTGGCGGACGCGGGCGCGACACCCTGGACGGCGGCTCGGGCAATGACCGTATCGAAGGCGGACGCGGCGCCGACGTGCTGACCGGGGGGGCCGGCAATGACCAGCTGACGGGCGGTCGCGGCGCGGATACCTTTGTTTTCAAAGAGGGTTTCGGCGATGACGTGATCCGCGATTTCAACACCTCCGCCGATGGCGAGCTGCTGGATCTGACAGGCGGAAGCTTTGGCTTTGAAAGCTTTGATGACCTGTCCGGAGCAATCTCGCAGGACGGCAGCAATGCCCTGATCGACCTTGGGAACGACGGATCGATCACCCTGCTGGATGTGCAGGCCTCAGCCCTGAGCGAGGATCATTTCCTGCTCTAAAACCCGCAGGCGGCGGCAGTCTGCGGAGTGCCGCCGCCTCAGTCTCAGTCTCAGTCAGCAGCCATCACCAGATCGCTGGCCTTTTCACCGATCATGATGGCCGGCGCATTGGTGTTGCCCGAGACGATCTCGGGCATGATCGAACAATCCGCCACCCGCAGCCCCTGCACCCCATGCACCCGCAATCCGGCGTCCACCACCGCATCCGCCCCCTGCCCCATCCTGCAGGTGCCGGTGGGATGATAGATCGACACCGAATTGCCGCGCGCCCAGTCCAGCGTGCCCGCGTAATCCTCCATCTCCAGACCCGCATCGGGCCGGAACTCCGCGGCGATCTTGGACGCCAGCGGATTATGCCGGGCAATGCGCCGGGCAATGTTCACCCCGTCCACCAGGGTCCGGCAATCCGTCTCCGTCGCCAGATAGTTGGGATGAATTTTCGGATAGGTTTTCGGATCCGGCCCATCCAGCCGGATCTCGCCCCGGCTTTCCGGGCGCAGCTGGCACACCGACATGGTAAAGGCCGAAAACGGATGCACCCCTTCGCCGGGGCTGTCCGCCGACCAGGGCTGCACATGGAACTGGATATCCGGCGTTGCCAGCTCAGGCCGGGTTTTCATGAATCCAGTGGCAAGACTGGCCGCCATTGTCATCGGCCCGGCCCGGAACAGCGCGTATTTCAGCGCAATCCGCGCCTGATTGAACAGGCTGCGGACCTCGTCGTTCAGCGTCGGCTCGTTGCATTTGTAGACCAGCCGCGCCTGCAAATGGTCCTGCAGCCCCTGCCCCACGCCCGGCAGATCCACCGCCACCTCAACTCCGTTGGCCTTCAGCTGCTCCGCCGGGCCGATCCCCGACAGCATCAGCGTCTGCGGCGAGTTGATGGCCCCCGCCGACAGGATCACCTCCTTGCGCGCCGTGATGCTCTGCCGCTGGCCGGCACGGTCCAGATAGGTCACGCCAGTGACCCGGCGCCCGTCCAGATCAATCTTTTCCACCAGCGCATTTGTGATGATCTGCAGATTGGCCCGCCCCCGCGCCGGTTTCAGGAACGCCACCGCAGCACTGCAGCGCCGCCCGTTGCGGGTGGTCAGCTGGAAATACCCCACCCCCTCCTGCGCGGCCCCGTTGTAATCGGGGTTGAACGGATATCCCGCCTCCTGCGCCGCGGCGACCCAGGCATCGCAAATCGGGCGCTGAATGCGCATGTTAGAGACAGTCAGCG
>NZ_LUKH01000834.1:0-1591 GCF_001593695.1 Leisingera sp. F5
CATCCCAATTGCCGTTGAACTCGAAATAGTCCTTGCCACTGCCTGTGTTCACTATCAGGTCCGTGACGCCGTCGTTAGCGGTGTAAAGGACGCTGTCCGCGCCAGAGAATGTGTTGACGCGGAGTCCCGTGTCAATCGCATCTTTAAGCTGGGTAATCCTCAGCGTGTCATCCTTTGCCCCGCCTTGGACTGTAAAGTTGCCATCCCCGGAGACTTCCTGCAAAAATATATCATAATACCAATGCTCAACCGAGATGACGCTGGTTTCAATTGCATCCAGATCCAGAATGGAACCGCCTGTCACCTCAGCGGTCAACTGGGACTTCACGGTGTCGTAACCGCTGCCCCCATCAAAGCTGAGCTGGCTGTACTTGCTGAGGTTGTCGCTTTCGCTGGTCACGCTGAAGGTCAGAAGATCCAGCGTGTCATCTCCGCTGCCGCCGAAGAAACGGTCAGTCATATCCGGAATGTTCACACCATCCGGATCGTGATGATACAGCGTGAAATCATCGTCGCCGGCCCGGCCGTAAAAGCTCTCCCGGATCGCCGACGACGCCACAAAGATGTTTTCGAACTGGTTTCCAAAAAAGTTCTTGCGCATGAATCCCTGCCTGCTGCCAGTGCGCCCCGGGTCTGTAAGGGTATGCCGTGGACCGGCCCCTCCCGGGTGCGTTAAACACGCATAGGATTAGGGTGCCCCCTGCATACACGCAACGGCAAAGACTGCGCTACGGTCTTGCAATCACACTAAAATGCAAGCCGTTTCAATGCAGCTGAAACTCCCCAACCACGTTGCGCCATTCTCCCGGGCCAATCATCTTGCGGTGATTGAAGCGGACAGAGTGCAGCGGGCCGTCAATTTCGCGCTGCCAGAATTCGATGAATTCGAAAAGCCGCGGATGATCCGGAGCAAGGTCGTACTCCTGCCATACAAAGGTGTTCAGAACGTGGATGTAGTCGGGCATGCAATAGGTGAATTCCGCCGTGGTCAGCCCGTATCCTTTCAGCATCAGCTCGGTTTCCGTGGTCTCCATTTACAGCCTCCAAAATTTGCCCCCTCATACTGATGCTAGGCTGCTATTGGTTAATTTCCCCAAAAACAGTGTGTTACCGCTGTGTGAACGGCCTGTTTTCCGCTTTCCGGGCTGTTTGCTTGCGCCCCATATACGGTATCTGATAGGGTGCAAACACAATATATAGAGCTATAAGAAAGAGCGGGCAGCCAACGTGAGCGATACGCCGGAAACTCCTGAAAACATGGACGAAAATCTGCCGGAACGGCCATCCTATGACGGTCCGACAGTCTCCATTGAATCCGAAATGCGCACGTCCTATCTGGACTATGCGATGTCGGTCATCGTCAGCCGTGCCATCCCGGACCTGCGGGACGGGCTGAAGCCGGTTCACCGGCGCATTCTTTATGCAATGCACGAATCCGGCAACACCCATGACAAGTCCTACCGCAAATCGGCCCGCCCGGTCGGCGACGTGATGGGTAAATACCATCCGCACGGCGACTCTGCGATCTATGACGCGCTGGTGCGGATGGCGCAGGACTTCTCGATGTCGCTGCCGCTCTTGGACGGCCAGG
>NZ_LUKH01000835.1:0-1591 GCF_001593695.1 Leisingera sp. F5
CTGAGAGTCTGTCCAGCTCGCTCAGATAGGCTCTAATCCATAGGTTTTGGTCTATATTCGCGGAGACATGACTGTTGAAGTCGCAATAGGGGCATTTGGCCTGGCAAAAGGGCCAATGCACGTAGAGGCCAAAGCCCCCATTGCGCCAGTCATCCACTGAAACAGCCCTGGACGAACTGAGTATAGATGGCACCCGGTACGCCACGGAAACCCATCTGGCCCCAGGTGCCTGGCTGGAAGCGGTCGGCAAGGGAAACGGGGAATCCCTGCGCGACTCTCTTTCGCAGGAAGATGCTGCGGCGGAATACATGATGATGGGGATGCGCCTGTCCGAAGGTCTGGATCTGGTAAGGTTTACTCAACTTTCAGGCGTTAATCTCTCTGAGAGTCGACTTTCTGACCTTGTACAGATGGGCATGATCACTATCTCAGAGCAGAGGCTTCGTGCGACGGACCAGGGACGCGCACTATTGAATGCGGTCCTCCGCGAACTGTTGATGGATTGAAGCAATGCGCTTTATTTACGCCGGCCTAGGACTGTTCTGTGTCGGTTTGGCGGCTATAGGTGTTGTTCTGCCCTTGCTTCCAACGGTCCCCTTCCTTCTGCTTGCTGCGTTCTTCTTCGCCAACTCATCCGAGCGCCTGCACAGTTGGATCGTTGATCATAACATTTTTGGTCCTATGATCCTGGATTGGCGCGACCACGGCGCCATCCGGCCGGGCGCAAAAAAGGCGGCAACCGTTTCGATTGCCGCCGTCTTCGGACTATCTCTGCTGCTTGGTGCCCCTGGTTACATAGTAGGGATCCAGGCTGTCGTCCTCTCTTTGGTTCTATTATTCATCTGGACCCGGCCTAGCGGCTGAGTAGATTGCACAGCTCATCCAGTTGATCCAGACTTTCGTAGCTGATCGTAACAGCGCCGGCCTCACCGCCAGGCTTGTGATCGATGGCCACCTTCATTTTTAGAACTGCCGATAGGTCCCCTTCAAGGGCACGGGTATCCGCATCCTTTTCCTGCGGCTTTCTCGGCTTCTTTTCGGCAGGTGTCTGAACCCCAGCGGCATCTTTCTTGACCAATGCTTCGGTTGCACGAACAGACAGCCCCCCCTTGACGATCTTTGCAGCAAGATCCGAAGCATTGTCCGAAGTGATCAGTGCCCGGGCATGGCCAGCCGACAGCTTTCGTTCCTGCACCAGAACTTGAACATCGTCCGGCAGATGCAGAAGGCGCACTAGATTAGCAATATGGCTCCGGCTTTTTCCTAGCGCTTCTGCCATCCGTTCCTGCGTATGGCCGAACTTTTCCATCAGCTGCTTGTAACTCTGCGCTTCTTCCAGTGCGTTAAGATCCGAGCGCTGGATGTTTTCGATGATGGCCACTTCCATCATCTCAAGATCCGAGTAATCCCGGATCAACACAGGAACCTCATGCAGCTGGGCAGCCTGAGAGGCGCGCCAGCGGCGTTCCCCCGCCACAATCTCGAATTTCCCGCCCGGCCGCGGTCGCACGATCAGCGGTTGCAGAACGCCCTTTTCCTTAATCGAGGCTGTCAGATCATCCAAGTCTTCTTGCAAGAACTGCCGGCGCGG
>NZ_LUKH01000836.1:0-1590 GCF_001593695.1 Leisingera sp. F5
GCTCAGCACCGCAGACAGATCGGGCATCTGGCCTTCGGCAATGGAATGCACCGCATCAAAAGACAGCGCCACCGCGCGCGGCACCGGCAGGTCCAGCCGCTCCAGCCGCTGCAGGCATTTCGCCCGCCCGCCATGGGTGGTGGCGGCAATCGGTGCGGTCGCGGTGATCAGGGAAGCCGGCGGGATCTGTTCGAAATCTTTCTGCACTGCAGCACGTCTCCTTTGCAAGTCACCATAAGGACAAGACATGATCGCGCAAGGGGCTTGTAACCGCCCTCCGGCAACTGAGCACGGTTCTGCAAAAGAAAACCGGCCTTCCCTTGCGGAAAGGCCGGACCCTGCGGGGCGGGTATTTTGGACCAGAAAGAAGCAGCCGACTGGTGCTCAGCCTTCAACCTTGGTGAGGTCAGCAACCTGGCCGCAGACCTGGCGGATCTGGCTGAGGAGGTTCAGGCGGTTGCGGCGGACCACTTCGCTGTCCGCATTAACCTGCACTGCCTCAAAGAACGCATCTATCGGCGCGCGCAGGGCGGCCATGCCCCGCATGGCCGCCGCGAAATCTTCGGCCTCGATGGCCGGAGAGATCGCCGCCCCGCCTGCCTCCAGCGCGTCGAACAGCGCTTTTTCGGTGTCGTCCTCGGCAAATTTGCGGTCGGCGCCATAGGAGTATTCGACGCCGTCC
Source organism: Leisingera sp. F5 (assembly GCF_001593695.1). NCBI lineage: Bacteria > Pseudomonadati > Pseudomonadota > Alphaproteobacteria > Rhodobacterales > Roseobacteraceae > Leisingera > Leisingera sp. F5. The sequence goes on from NZ_LUKH01000836.1 coordinate 683, forward strand.
TTTTCCTCGGCCTGGGACAGGATGTTGTTGGCGCGTTTGAAGCCCTGCAGCAGGTTGGTGCCATCCTCGGTCTTCAGGAAATCCTCCAACGCGCGGGCGCGTTTGGCGAGCAGCGTGAGGTCGTCATTGCCGTCCATCGCGATACAGGCGTCGATCACGTCATGGCGGATGCCCTGATCGCGCAGGAAGACCTTGAGGCGGTCGTGGAAGAAGGAGAGAAGGTTGGCGGAGATGTCCGGAACTTTTGTGTCTAGCCCCTCTATTGGAGATGGCAAATCTGTCCCCCCAAGAGCACTGGCTTGCACCTCCTTAAATGCCGCTCCAAACACCCCGTGTTTAGCAATTTTGGCGATCAGATCATTGAGCATTGCCTCACCCATCGATCCTTCAGAATGATTAACATTCATCTCAGTCCGCAGCAGCTGGCTGTCAAAGAACCTGTCCAGCGGCATCCGCACCTCATTTTCCAGCGCCAGCCGGATCACCCCCAGCGCCGCGCGGCGGAGGGCAAACGGATCCTTCGACCCCGTCGGCTTTTCATCAATCGCCCAGAAGCCGGTCAGCGTGTCCAGCTTGTCCGCAAGCGCCACGGCAACAGACACCGGCTCCGACGGCACATCGTCGCCCGGACCCAGCGGTGAGTAATGCGCTTCGCAGGCGTTGGCGACCTCCTGCGGCAGGCCAGAAGCCTGAGCGTAGTAGCGGCCCATCAGCCCCTGCAATTCCGGGAATTCATAGACCATTTCCGAGCTGAGGTCCGCCTTGGCCACCCGCGCCGCCTGCTCTGCCAGACCGGCGTCAGCGCCGACAACCGGCGCGATTTCTCGCGCCAGCGCGGCGATACGGTCAATCCGCGCGGCTTGTGTGCCCAGTTTGTTGTGGAAGGTCACGTTGGAGAGGTTCTCCAC
>NZ_LUKH01000837.1:0-1587 GCF_001593695.1 Leisingera sp. F5
CCCCGAAGGCGCAGCGAAGATCGAGGATCCCGCCAAGATCTCAGAACGGGACTGGTACTGGCAGCACTTTGCCACCGCCCGGGTGCGCGGCCGCGATGTGAAAGAGATCGCTCCGCCTGACCCTTATGCGGGCTTCGCAGGCAACGGCAGGGCCAAGGCCCGCGAAACTGCCGCGCTCCCCTACCCCGGCACCACGCCGGCACAGGATGACCAGGAGTCTGCAGCCGCCGCGCCAGCGAAAGAGCCTGCGCCAGAGGATCCGGCTCAAGTAGCAGAAAAGCCTGCGGACGGAGACGCGACGGCCGAAACCTTCAGCCCTGCCCTGCCACTCTCTGTGCGCGCCCATCCTTCAGTTGGGCAGATTCAGCCTGACAGGAGAACACCGAAACGGCCGGATCGCCCTCAAGCGGAACCTGCGGGCGATGCCGCAACAGCCTTTCTGAACCTTGAAACTGCCTTCGCGGAGGAGTCCTGACATGATGTCGATTTCAAACGTCTCGGCCGGGGCAGCGGCCAGCGGCTACTACAAGCAGGAAGGATATTACAAAGCAGGAACCGAGGAAGGCGAAAGGGCCGCGACCTGGTTCGGCAAGGCGGCGGAAGAAAACGGTCTGACCGGCTATGTCGATGACAGGCACTTTGCGCAGCTGCTCGATGGTGAAGCACCTGACGGAAAGCTGATGGGCCGCTACGTGGACGGCGAGCGCCAGCACCGGCCCGGCCTCGACCTCACCTTTTCCGCGTCCAAATCGGCCTCAGTTGCCGCTCTGGTGATTGGGGACAAGCGCATTATTGAAGCCCATGACGCCGCGGTGCGCGCGGCTATGATAGTGGTGGAGGAACGGTTTATTAAAACGCGCTTCCAGCAAGACGGGGAAATCGTCACGAAAAACGGGGAAGGCATTATTGCCGGGATTTACCGTCACGACACTTCCCGCGCGCTTGATCCCAATTTGCACAGCCACGCCGTCATTGCCAATATGGTGAAAAACGAAAACGGCGGATATTCAGCAATTCGGAATGAAGCTGTATACAAGAACCAAAAACTGATCACGGAAATCTACCGCTCCGACTTTGAGAACCGGATGGCCGACCTGGGCATTGCCACGGAACGCGGGAGATTTGGAGAAGTGAATATCTCCGGAATTTCTCAGGAAGTGACCGAAGCCTTTTCAAAGCGGCGGCAGGAAATTCTGAATGCAATCGACAATAAGGGAATGGATGTTTCGCCGGAAACAGCGAGCAAAGCGGCATTAGCCACCCGGGCAGCCAAACACAAAAATCTGGACCGGGATGCGCTACGGGAAACCTGGCGTGCGGACGCACTCGCGGCCGGTCTTGGCCGAGATCAGCTGGACCGTGGCAGGATGGGTCAAGCCGCCCCGCAGCCTGTGGTGCCACTCGATCAGCAGCGCCCGATCGCCCCCCTCGCAGAGCCCAGCCAGCCGTCCGGGGTGTTCGAGAAGGCCAAGGCCATGCTGTCCAGTGCTGCAGCCGTGGCACGCGTGGAGACTGACCCCAGGCAGGCCGTAAACCGCGCCGTCGAGCACATCAGCGAACGGGAATCCGCCTACAGCAGGCCAGATC
>NZ_LUKH01000838.1:0-1587 GCF_001593695.1 Leisingera sp. F5
AAGTCATAGATCGCCGACATCCGGATGTGGCGGGCGTTGCGCGCGGCATAGCTGATGCCGGCAAAGGTGATCAGGATGATCAGGATCCGGTTCAGCTCTTCGGTAAAGAAGATGGAGTTTCCCAGCACGAACCGCCCCACCACATTGGCCACGGTATTGGCGGCCATCAGCAGAACCCCTGCCGCTAGCAGGAATGATTCAATGCGGCTGATGGCGCTGTCGATCACACCCAGAAACCCGGGCAGCGCTGACTCGTGTGACTGTTGCATTGCTTCCTCCCCAGGCGCGAATGCTGCTGAGCAGGCAGGACCCGCTCAGCACTGTTTGCAGGACAGGCGTCAGTTGGCGGTGGCCGCCAGGTCTGCCTTCAACTGTTCCAGGATCGCGGCGCCGCTGTCGCCGGTCATCTCGATGAACTTGGCCTCGACCTCAGCCGCCGCTTCCTTGAAGCAGCTACGCTGATCATCGTTCAGCACCGTCACCTGCATTTCCGGTTTGGCTTCCATGATCTTGGCCAGCTCACTCTCGGCAGCCTGCTGCTGGTAAACTACGGTGTGGTCATAGGCGGCCTGCGCCGCGTTTTGCACAACCTGCTGCTCCTCGGCGCTGAGGCCGTCATAGAAGTCCTTGTTGGCCATCACAGCAGTGGTGAAGTTGTTGTGGCCGGCGTAGGTGATGTAATCTGTGACCTCATAGATCTTGGTTGAATAGAGGAAGAACGTCGGGTTCTCCTGCCCCTGGATCACATTGGTCTGCAGCCCGCCGTAAACCTCGCCCCAGGGCAGCGGCGTCGGGGTGGCGCCAAAGGCTTTGTAGCTTTCGACCAGCAGTGGGTTGGTCATCACCCGGAACTTCACCTCGTCCAGATCGGCGCAGGTGGTGACCGGTGTCTTGGTGGTCATCGCCACTTCGCCTTCGGGGAACATGTTCAGCAATTCCAGCCCCTGCTCGGCATAAAGCGGCTTGAACATGCCGTTGATCGCCTTGCTCTCCTTGTAAAAGCGCGCCAGGTGATCCTGATCGGTCGGCAGCAGATAGGGCACAAAGAACACCTGCGCTTCGGGAATCAGCGAGCCGGTAAAGCCCGGCGACTGGTCCACAAACTGCAGGATACCGTCCTGGGTCTGCTCCATGATGTCGGCCGATTCACCCAGTGTGCCATAGGGGAACAGCTGGATCTCGTGATCCGAGTTCGCCTCGATCTCTTCCTTGAATTTCTGCGCATAGACGCCCTGCACATCGGCCATTGCCTCTTCAAAGGCATAGCGCCAAGTGTCGGCCTGCACCGCGCTGTCCGCCAGAACAATCCCCGCCGCAGTCAGGGCACCGAAGGTGATTTTGACAGTTTGAGCCATGTTTTCCTCCCAAGTCTCTTGGGTGCCTGAGCACCGCTGCGCCAGACTTGAAAGGAATTGTACTGCATGTCAATTTTTTTATTGTCGCAGGACAATCAGTATGTAAAGGGCGCAACTCCCTCTGGCGGGCCGCCCAGCATGCCGGCGATCAGCTCTAACGCCTGCCTGAACCGCCCCAGATCCTGGACGCTGCCGAGCGACAGACGCACTGCATTCTGCGGCGGCGTCTTGG
>NZ_LUKH01000839.1:0-1586 GCF_001593695.1 Leisingera sp. F5
CGGGTGTCCATCGAACGGGCTATCCGTTCGGTCGGTGCGGCGATGCACATCCGCGGCGCCCAATCCTTTGCTGACGCGGTGGTGCGCATCCGCGAGGACAACGGGCTCTATTCGCTGCGGGAAAACACTGTCGCAGTGGATGAGCAGACCCTGTTCCGCACCGCCATCGAGATGCCGGCGGACCTGACTGAGGGCGACTACCAGACCCGCATCTTTCTGACCCGCGGCGGCGAGGTTGTCTCCAGTTACGAGACCACAATCGATGTGCGCAAAGTGGGGCTGGAACGGTTCCTGTTTTCGATGTCCCGCGAGCAGCCGTTTCTTTATGGCCTGATGGCACTGGCCATTGCAATTGCCTCCGGCTGGGGCGCCTCAGCGGCCTTCAGCCTGCTTCGGAACCGGTAAAAGGGGCGCTGCCCCTCTTGGCCTCGCGGCCAATTCACCCCGGAGTATTTGGGAAAGATGAAACCCCTGTTTCTCCTTTGCGAAAATACTCCCGCCGGAGGCGCGCTGCGCGCCAGCGCAGCGCCACGCCCAACGGGAGCGGTGCATATCTAATGCGCCGGTGACGGGCGGGAGAGTTCAGCCGCGGCCGATATAGGGCATCTTGGTCGCCATCACCGTCATGAACTGAACATTTGCCTCCAGCGGCAGATTCGCCATATGCAGCACTGATTTTGCTGCATCCTTCACCGCAAATGTATGCATCGGTTCGGCACCAGGGTTGGCGTCGGCGTGGCGCTGGCTCAGGTCTTCGACCATCGGGGTCCGGGTGTTGCCGATGTCGATCTGTCCGCAGGCGATATCAAAAGGGCGCCCATCCAGCGACAGGCTTTTGGTGAGGCCGGTGATCGCTGCCTTGGTGGCCGCATAAGGCGCCGAATGGGGCCGCGGCACATGGGCGGCGATTGAGCCGTTGTTGATGATCCGGCCGCCCTGCGGCGATTGCTGCCGCATCTGGCGGAAGGCCGCACGGGCCGTCAGGTACATGCCGGTGAGATTCACATTGACGGAGGCAAACCAATCTTCCAACGGGATTTCATCAATGGTGCCGGACGGGGTGAAAATGCCTGCGTTGTTGAACAGAACATCCAGCCGCCCCGCCGCCATGGCAAAGCTGTTCACCGCATGATCCACAGCCGCCGGGTCAGTGACATCGGCAGGCAGCACATGGGCGCCTGAGTGGCCCTGCGCCACCTCCTGCAGCTTGTCCGCCCGCCGTGCAATCAGACCAGCCTGCCAGCCTTCGGCGAGGAACAATTCAGCCACGGCGCGGCCGATGCCTGAGCTGGCGCCGGTGATCAGGATGGACTTGCTCATGCCGGGGTATTCTCCTGCGTTTCCAGCGTCAGCGCGGCGGCTGGCACCGCCTTCAGGTCATCCACCTGCAATGGGCCCGACGGTTTGGCCAATCGGTTGCGCACCACCCAGATCAGCCGCTCCTGCGCCCGGGTGATCGCAACATAGGCGAGGCGCTTCCACAGCGGCTGGCCTGCCTCGACCCGGCCCATGCGGGCGGCGGCATAGATATCCGGAGCAAACACCTGGGTAGTGTCCCATTGCGAGCCTTGCGCCTTGTGTATGGT
>NZ_LUKH01000840.1:0-1584 GCF_001593695.1 Leisingera sp. F5
CAGAGCGTGCCCTATTTCCACAACAACGACGAAGCCAGCCTGTTCCTGCGTCTCAAAGGCTACCCGATGCCCGCAGACGGGTAACGTTTCCCGGCCCGGGAAACGTCCCGGAAAACGCGTGTTTTCCGAGCCGGAATTATCGCATAATTCCGGCAGCCTTGCGGCAATCGCAGTCGTTCAAATGGCCAGCACCAGCGCCAGGATTGACAGAACCAGCAGTCCCATGCCTATCAGTTCCCGGGCCGTGACCTTCTCCTTAAAAAACAGGATTGAGGCCAGCAGCGACAGCAGCAATTCCACCTGCCCCACCGCCTTTACATAGGCCGCATTCTGCAGCGTGAACGCCCAGAACCAGCAGAACGACCCGCCCATGCTGGTCAGCCCCACCCAGACCGCTACCCGGCGGGCGGCCCAGACCCGGGCGATCTCGCCCCTGTCCCGCAGGCCCAGCCAGGCAGCCATAAACAGCGTCTGCAAGCTGACTACCGCCGCCAAGGTCACTCCGGCGCGAAAGACCGGCTCCAAATCTCCCAATTGCAGGGAAGCGCCGCGGTAGCTGACCGCGGAAAAGGCAAACAGCACCCCCGACCCCAGCCCCAGCTTCGAGGCGCGGTTGGTCAGATGCCGCCACCAGGGGCCGGCTGCGTCCGGCGCCCGGGACAGAACCAGAACCGCCGCCAGCCCGATCAGGATCGCCACCCAGCCGCCAAAGGAGACCGGATCGCCCAGAACTGCCAGCCCGACGATGGCAGTCTGGATGACTTCGGTTTTCTTGAAGGTGATCCCCACCGCAAAATTGCGCTGCTTGAACAGGGCAACCACGCAGACCGTTGCCAGGATCTGTGCGGTGCCGCCAATGGCGGCAAACATCCAGAACTTCGGTCCCGGCTCAGGCAGTGCTCTCCCGGTGACTGCCATATACACCGCCAGCCCTGCCAGAATGAACGGCGCCGAATAGACAAACCGGGCGAAGGTGGCTCCGCCCGGCGACAAGGTTACGCTGCTCAGAACCTTCTGCAGCATGAACCGCACGGTCTGAAATGCGGCGGCGGCAATCGATACGGGAATCCAGGCTAACATGCGCCCGCTTATGCGCCTTTACTCTCCCTGCTGCCAGAGCGGATGCGGCACCGGGTCCTTGGCCCGCAGCAGGTAGTTGCGGAAAACCTGCATGTAGTTGCGATAGAAGTAGCCATCGTTGGCCGCCAGGAAGGCTTGCTTACGGGAATGATACAGCCGAGGCAGTGCATACCAGGGCACGCCCGGATGCATGTGATGCACAACATGCAGGTTGTTGTTCAGGAACAGCAAGGCCAAAGGCCCCTTGTCCTCGATGACCACAGTACGGCCTTTGGCGGAGTCATGCGCCCGGTGCTCCAGAAAGGTGCGGATCTTCAAGAGCCCCAGTCCCAGATAGGCACCCAGCACCGCAGCCCACAGCGGCGCCGGCGACTGCAGCACCACCCAGATCACCGGTACCAGGCCCAGAACATGTAAAACCCAGTCCCGCGCGATGCCCGGCGCGCCCTTGCGCGCCCGTTTCCAATCGCCCGCCATGAAGCAGACCTGCCCCATAAGCGGCCC
>NZ_LUKH01000841.1:0-1583 GCF_001593695.1 Leisingera sp. F5
CCGCTGACCCTGCTGCCGGAATACGCTGCCGTCACCGCCGGCCGCGGCACCGCGCTGGACGGGCATCTGGCCGCGATCTGGCGCCGCAGCCCGGACTCGCTGGGCCTGGCCCCGGACAGCATGATGCCCTTCAACGGTCTCGCCCTCACGGAACCGGACGGCACACCCTTGATCGCCCCCTGGATCGAACAGCACGGGCTTGAGACTTGGCTGAACCAGCTGATCGAGGTTGCGGTGCTGCCCATCTGGCACCTTTTGGTGGCCCACGGCATCGGGCTGGAGGCACACGGCCAGAACCTGATCCTGCAGCATGAAGGCGGCTGGCCCGCAGGCCTGATTGCCCGCGATTTCCACGAAAGCTTGGAATACGTGCCAAACCTGCTTTCGCGCCCGGACCTTTGCCCGGATCTCGCGCGCATCGACCCGGTCTATGCGGCCGCGCCGCCCGACCAATTCCACCGGATGTCCAGCGCTGAGGAGCTGCGCTGGCTGGTGATGGACACGCTTTTTGTCTTCAACCTCGCCGACCTCTCGTACCTGCTGCAGCGCCACTATGGCTTTGCCGAAACCTCCTTCTGGCGCCGGGTCCGCAGCCGGCTGGACCGCTACACCGCCGAACACGGAATGCAGGCGCGGCAGGCCGCCCTCGCCCCCTTCGCACCGCAGATCCGCGCCGAAAGCCTGATTTCCCGCAAGATCGACCCTGACCGCCCGCAGCACGGCCACCTGATCGCCAACGCCCTGGCCACCGAGAAAGGATGACTGACATGTTTGTTCTGAACGACACCCCCATCGACCCCTCAGGCCTCGCCGCACGGCTGGACCGGGTGCTGACCGAACCCGCCGCGCACCGCTACGGCCTGCACATGCAGAACGCGGGCGCCGCGCTGTCTGCGCTTCTGTACCTGCGCGCGCAGAACGCGGGCGTCTTCCCGATCCACCCCGGCATCCCGCCGGAAACCGCCCGTGAAATGGCGCAGGCGGCGGGCTGCGATATGATGCTCAGCGACGGGCTGAAGCAGACCGCCCTGCCGCAAACGGACACCACCCCGCGCGGCGGCGTGCTGGTGCAGATGAGCTCCGGCACCACCGGCGACGCCAAGGTGATCACCCGCACATGGGCTGAAATCGCGGCCGAGGTCGAAAGCTACGCCGCCTTCTTCACCGCCAGCGCCGCGATGACCCCGGTGATCGCCTGCCCCGTCACCCATTCCTACGGGCTGATTGCCGGCGTCTTCGTGGCGCTGCACCGCGGCCATGTGCCGGTGGTGCTCGACAGCTTGAACCCGAAATACATCCTGCGCCGCCTGCGCGAGACGGACCAGCCGCTGCTCTATACTTCGCCCGCGATGCTGCACACTTTGGCGCGCCTCCTGCCCGAGGACCAGCGGCTCCATGCCGCCAACACCTCCGGCACCGTGCTGCCAGAGGCCTGGTTCCAACTGATCCGCGCCCGCACCATCCATCTGTTTCAGCAGTACGGCTGTTCCGAGGCTGGCTGCGTCGCCATCAACCAGGATCTGCAGAACCCCTATGACGTCGGCCAGCCGCTGCCTCATGCCGCCCTCACCGCGGGCCAGAAC
>NZ_LUKH01000842.1:0-1583 GCF_001593695.1 Leisingera sp. F5
GAAACCACTGGCGGTGCGGCCCTGCTTGCGCTCCAGCGCATAGGCCAGCGCGTGCTGATAGGCGCCTTCGCCAGCACCTACGCCCTGCCCGCCCACGCCCAAACGCGCGTTGTTCATCATGGTGAACATCGCCGCCATGCCGCCATGCTCCGCGCCGACCAGCCAGCCGGTGGCGCCGTCATATTGCATCACGCAAGTGGGAGAGCCGTGCAGACCCATCTTGTGTTCAAGGCTGACGACCTTAAGGTCATTTGCCTTGCCCGGGTTGCCGTCGGCATCCGGCAGGTACTTTGGCACCAGGAACAGCGAAATGCCTTTGGTCCCCGGCGCGCCGTCCGGCAGCCGCGCCAGCACCAGATGGCAAATGTTGCCGCAGAAATCGTTATCACCCCAAGAGATAAAGATCTTCTGACCGCTGACCGCATAAGTGCCATCGCCATTCGGCACCGCCTTGGAGCTGAGCGCGCCCACGTCTGAACCGGCCTGCGGCTCGGTCAGGTTCATGGTGCCGGACCATTCGCCGGAGATCAGCTTGGGCAAATACAGGTCCTTGATCGCATCTGAGGCATGATGCTCCAGCGCCTCGATCTGGCCCTGGCTCATCAGGGGTGCCAGCTGCAGCGACAGGCAGGCGCCTGCCATCATCTCGTTCACCGCAGTGGCCACGGTCAGCGGCAGCCCCATGCCACCGTGTTCCTGCGGCGCGCTCATGCCGATCCAGCCGCCCTCTGCGATGGCTTTGAACCCGTCACCGAAACCGGGCGAGGTCCGCAGGACGCCGTTTTCCAAAAAAGCCGGGGTCAGATCGCCGTTGCGCTGCAAAGGGGCCATCACCTCGCCGCACATCTTGCCAGCCTCGTTGAGGATGGCGCTCACTATGTCTGGCGTTGCCTCGGCAAAACGGTCTGTGGCCGGGATGGCATCATAGCCGACAACATGGTTCAACAGAAACTCATACTCGGAAACGGGGGCACGGAAGGTCATGGGCGTCCTCTGGCGGTCTTTTAAGGGGCGTCCTGGCACGGGTAGCCTTGGCTTCCCGGCACGGGCCTATTATGGTCGATGGCTTGACCGATTACCTAATCGGACGCTCATTTCAATCAACCAAAACGCCGCGTCACCCGGAATGCCCCTGCAAAGCACCGAAATCCTTGCCGCCACGGCAACCGGCATTGCCCGCGCCGCCGGACTGCTGCGGGAAGGCAAACTCGTCTCTTTCCCGACCGAGACGGTCTATGGTCTTGGCGCCGACGCCCGGCAGGGCGCGGCGGTGGCCGCAATCTATGAGGCCAAGGGCCGGCCCTCCTTCAACCCATTGATCGCGCATGTTCATTCGGCCGAGGCGGCACAGCGCTATGTTCAGTGGAACGATACGGCAGAGCTGCTGGCCGACGCCTTTTGGCCTGGCCCGCTGACCCTGGTGCTGCCGCTGCGTGCTGGCCACGGGATTTCGCCGCTGGTCACTGCCGGGCTGGAAACTTTGGGGGTGCGCGTACCGGCCCACCCCGCTGGCCAGGCATTGCTGCAGGCATTGGACGGCCCGGTGGCCGCTCCTTCCGCCAACCCATCCGGCAAGATCAGCC
>NZ_LUKH01000843.1:0-1578 GCF_001593695.1 Leisingera sp. F5
ATATTAAAGGTGGCAACCCGCAGCGTGTCCTGCGGCGGTCGATTGAGCATCCGGTCTCTCCAGGCCTGTCCTGAGTTTGGCGCAGGACGCATCTGAAACACAACTGTCATCCCGCCGCAGGCGTGGCCGGGGGGGGGCTGCCCGCCCCCTCTTGAGCCTGCGGCTCAATTCACCCCTGGAGGTTTTTGAAATCAGAAAGAAGCGGATCAGGTCCCGCAGAAGGTCGCCTGCACCACTTCTTCCGGTGCGGGCGGGCGTTGCAGATCCGTGTGTTCCGGCTGGTCCGCAAAAGGGTTGGTCAGAACCGTATTCAGCCGGTGAAACAGCGCAAAGTCACCTGCCACGGCGGCGGCAATCATCTCTTCGATGCGGTGGTTGCGCGGGATGAAGGCCGGGTTGGCAGCCCGCATCACGGCCTGCGGGTCCGGCTCCTCCGCCAGCCGCGCCTGCCAGCCTTCAGCCCAGGTATCAAAAGCCGCCGGATCGGTGAACTGATCCCGTGCCGTGCCCTTAGCCAGCGCGCTGAAACTGTTGGTGAAATCGCTCTGGTTTTCCGCCATCCGCTCCAACAGGCCAGTGACCAGCTCCAGGTCATTTTCCTGCGTCGTAGTGATCCCCAGCTTGGCTCGGAACCGGGTCAGCCAAGCCTCTTCGGTCAATTGCGGCATCGAATGCACGATTTCGGTCGCCTCCTCGACGCCTGCCTGCGGGTCGTCCAGCTGCTGGATCAGCGCGGTCGCCAGCTGTGCCAGGTTCCAAACCGCTATTGAAGGCTGATTGGCATAGGCATAGCGCCGCCCCCGGTCGATCGAGGAAAACACCGTATGCGGGTGGTAGACATCCATGAAGGCGCAAGGGCCATAGTCGATTGTCTCGCCCGAGATTGCGGAATTGTCGGTGTTCATCACACCATGGATAAATCCCACGCCCATCCAGGCCGCAATCAGCTTGGCCTGCGCATCGCGCACCGCACGCAGCAGCCCCATGGCACCATCCGCTTCCGGGTAATGGCGGCCAATCGCGCAGCCCGTCAGCTGCCGCAGGCTGTGTTTGTCGCCGCGCGCCGCGAAGATCTGAAACGTCCCCACCCGCAGATGGCTGGAGGCCACCCGTGTCAGCACCGCACCGGGCAGAGCCCCTTCGCGCCAGACGGTCTCGCCGGTCTCCACCGCCGCCAATGCGCGGGTGGTGGGGATGCCAAGCGCATGCATCGCCTCGCTGACCACATATTCGCGCAGCACCGGCCCCAGCCAGGCACGGCCATCGCCGCCGCGGGAATACGGCGTGCGGCCCGAGCCCTTCAGCTGGATGTCGCGCCGTTTGCCGTCCGTTCCGACAGTCTCACCCAACAGGATCGCCCTCCCGTCGCCAAGCTGCGGATTATAGGTTCCGAACTGGTGCCCGGCGTAGATCTGCGCCAGCGGATCAGCTCCCTCCGGCACCAGGTTGCCGCCAAAGACCTCCGCCATCTCCGCCGCGTCGCCCGGGCTTATGCCCATCACCCGGGCCAGATCCTCGTTGAAGGCAATCAGCCTGGGCGCCTTCACCGGTTGCGGCACCAGTTTGGAGTAGAACTGC
>NZ_LUKH01000844.1:0-1578 GCF_001593695.1 Leisingera sp. F5
CTGCTGCTGGAGGGCGCGCCGGCTGATATCCAGCGTCTGGCCTCCGATATGGATCTGGCCGATGTCTCGCAGCCGACCCAGCGCGCCTACCGCCGCAGCCACGCGCCGATTGCCGTTGTTGCGCTGCTGGGGATCGTTCTGCTGGCCGCCTTTGGCGTCGCACCTATCCTGATGCTGTCGCTGCTGATGGTATCGCTGGTGTTCGTGACCCGCTGTATTGATGCGGATGAGGCGTTCTCATTTGTCGATGGGCGTCTCTTGGCGTTGATTTTTTCGATGCTGGCCATCGGGGCGGCGCTGGAAAGCTCCGGTGCGGTTGCCCTGATCGTCAACGCCATTGCGCCCGCCTTGTCGATGCTGCCGCCGTTCCTGCTGGTCTGGGCGGTCTATCTGCTGACCTCGGTCCTGACTGAGCTGGTCTCCAACAATGCTGTGGCCGTTGTGGTTACCCCGATTGCCATTGGCCTGGCCCAGGCGATGGGGGTGGATCCGCGCCCCTTGGTAGTGGCCGTCATGGTCGCCGCCTCGGCGTCTTTTGCCACTCCGATCGGCTACCAGACGAACACCTTGGTGTACGGTCCAGGCGGTTATAAGTTCACCGATTTTCTGCGTGTCGGCATCCCGCTGAACCTCAGCGTCGGGATGGTTGCGTCGCTGATCATTCCATTTTTCTGGCCGCTCTGATCGCACTGGATGCCTTTGGCGATGGCGATTTTTCGCCTTGCCAGATCCTGTTTACGTGAAATTGTTAAAGCCATGCCCATATGAAACAGGGGAGTATTTCTAGGGGTGGCAAATGGATTTCAAAAAACTGTTCCTGATTGGGGTCCTGGGCGGATCAACAGCCATTGTGCTGATGTCGCAGGCCTGGGCGGACCGGCAAGCACAGCCTGCAATGGTCTCCGCACAGGCCGCAAAATCCTTGTGAAAGGATTTTGGCAAAACTTTTCCGCAAAAGTTTTGGTCCTCGCTACAATGGCCAGAACACCAGGATTGCCGGAATAGAGACGGCAATGACCAGAGCCTCCAGCGGCAGCCCCATCCGCCAGTAATCGCCAAAGCGGTAACCGCCGGGACCCAGAACAAGCGTGTTGTTCTTATGCCCGATCGGCGTCAGGAACGCCGCCGAGGCGGCAACCGCCACCGCCATCAGGAACGGATCAGGAGACACCCCCAGGGACTCCGCCATCTGAATGCCCACGGGTGCCGCGACAATGGCCGTTGCGGTATTGTTCAGCACATCCGACAGCGTCATGGTGACGACCATCAGCACCGTCAGCACAGCCCAGGCGGGCAGGCCTGCGGTCAGGCCCGTCAGCGCATTGGCAATCAATGCGGTGCCGCCTGAACTGTCCAGTGCCGCCCCTAGCGGGATCATCGAGCCCAGCAGCACCACCACCGGCCATTCCACGTGGTCATAGATCTCTGCCACCGGCAGGATCTTGAGCAGGACATAGCCGATCGCAACCAAGCCCAGGGCCACCGGCAGGTAGATCAACCCGGCAGAAGCCGCCAGAACGGCGGCGGCAAACAGACCGATGGCGGCCCAGGTCTTGTCATTTGCCGTTACCGCCAGCC
>NZ_LUKH01000845.1:0-1578 GCF_001593695.1 Leisingera sp. F5
GCTGATCCTCCGGCATCTCAGCCAGATCCGTCAGCTCAGCCACCCGTACCAGCGCAGCGCCGCGTTCAGTGGGGGCGGCAAAGAAGAACCAGCAGTCCGAGGCCCGGTAGCAGTGGTAGAACGGCCCCCAGCCCAGGGCCTCGCGGCCCGAGGGTTCGTCAAAGGGTACCCTGCCCGCGTGGCCGTACATGAACTGCGCCTGGATCAGGTTGCCCGCTGCCGCCAGCGAGGCCCGCGCCACCCTGCCCTTGCCGGTCTCCTTGAGCCGCAGCAGGGCGCCGCCCAGGGCAACACAGGCGCAGAAGCCGGTCAGCACGTCGATGGTGCCGAAATGGGCGTGCTCTTCGGGTGTCTCCATGCCGCCGCCAAAGCGCAGCATCACGCCGGTGGCTGCCTGCGCCAGATCATCATAGCCCAGGTGATCGGACTTAGGCCCGCGCATGGGGCCGCCAAAGGCATCAAGCTGCACAAGGATCAGACGCGGGTTAATCTCTGCCAGCCGTTCTGGGGACAGACCCAGATAATCGCGCTGCTGGTCGGTGCCGTTCATCGTGATCACGTCAGCGTCGGCAATCAGACGGGCCAGCGCGTCCTGTCCCTCGTCCGTACGCAGATTCAGCAGGATGCTCTCCTTGCCGCGCTGCGCATGGATGCCAAAGACCACCGTGTTCCATGGATCGACAGACGGCTCCACCGGCTGCACCAGTGTCACCTCCGCGCCGTAGCGCGCCAGGGTCGAGCCGATGGTCGGCCCGGCGATCACATTGGTGAGGTCAACGATCTTCAATCCGTCGAGCCACCCTTTGCCCTCGTGACCGCCGCCAGTGCTGCGCTCCGGCTCTGCCAGCAGCACCGCCAGATCAGCTTTGACGGCGCTGACCTTGTGTGCTGCACCTGCGTCGCCTGCCAGCCAGGCGACATTGCCCATCTGCCGCATCGCGCCATGCTTGCCATCCTCCACCTGCAGCACCAGGCCTGAGGCCAGCGCATGCGGATCGTCCAGCCATTCCTTGGTGAAACGCTGCGCTGTGGCGGGCGCCTTGGCGGCGCCGAACAGCCCTTCCCATTCATGTGACGGCTTGGTCAGAAAGGCAGCCTTCATCGCCGAGGACACCCGTTCACGGTCCGACGCCCCCACCGGGTAATTGCGCATCGACCATTCGGCGGGCCAGTCCTTGGTGTCCAGATAGGCGGAGAAATCCGGCAGCTCATCAGCCAGGTCCTTCAGCCCCAAAGTCTCCAGCACCCGCCGCGGGTGGGTGGCGACCGAGCCGGCCACCACATAGAAGCCGCGCCCGTCGGCGCAGGTGTAGGTGCGGTAGAATGGGTCGAGGAATTCCGACAGTTCCCCGAACTTCAGGTTCATCGGCAGGCCTTCGGCTTCGCGCCGGTCCAGCTCCGCCTCGCGCGGGGATTTGTAGCGCTCAGGGTAGCCCTCGATCTGTTCGCAGTTATAGACCAGCCCTTCCAGAAGCGCCGCCGCCAGCGGCACCTCGATATGGTCGCCGCCGTTCTGTTCACGCGCGTTCAGGGCAAACAGCACCGACATAGCGCCAAAGCTGGCACCATAGGCCGAGG
>NZ_LUKH01000846.1:0-1576 GCF_001593695.1 Leisingera sp. F5
GAGATGAGAGTCAGAGCGGTGCTGCACAGCAGCCCTGACAGGCGGATGTTGGAAGTTCGTGCCATGATAAACCCGTGTTCTAAGAGCTGTTAGCTTGGGCTTGATCCTGGCTGGCCTTGCAAAGGCTTGGGCCTGATAGGAAGCAATTCCAGCGGCTGCAAGCCCCTGTCCGGGCGATTTTCCGTTATTATGCTGATGTTGCATTTTTGTGCGGCCTGCGGCCGGCAGCTGGCACAGCAGCAGCACGGCTGGACTTTTGCGGCACAGGCCGGTAAGCCCCTCTCGATCTTGAGCAAGCCTGCCCCGCCAGCCAAATTCCATCTTAGCAGGATAGAAAATGGCCCATCGGAAGATTTTGCAGCTGGCTGCATCAATTGCTGTTGCCCTGGCCGGTGCAGCTCAGGCGCAAAGCATTGCCATTGACACCGCGCGCGGCGCGGTCGAACTGCCGCACGCCCCGCAATCAATCGTCGTGCTGGATGCCGCAGCGGCGGACACGCTGGAGGCATTGCGGGCGCCGATCACCGGTGTCCCGTCCAAGCTGTTTGTCAGCCACCTGCAGGATCTGCAAGACAAGGCCGCGCCGGTAGGCACCCTGTTTGAACCGGATTTTGAGGCCATTGCCATGCTGGCGCCGGATCTGATTGTTGCGGGCGGGCGGTCCTCGGCGCAGGTCGAGGCGCTGGCGGAAATCGCTCCGGCCATCGACATGACGATCTGGGGCGAAGACCACGTTGCGCAATCGCTGGCGCGGCTGCGCAGCTATGGCCGCCTGACCGGACAGGAGGCGCGGGCGGCGGATCTGGAAGCGGCGTTCACTGCCAAGCTGGAGCACACCCGCGCTGCCGTTGGTGGCCGTGGCAAGGCGATGATCCTGATGACCAACGGCCCCAAAGTGTCTGTCTATGGCGCGGGGTCGCGGTTTGGATGGCTGCACACCGCGCTGGATCTGCCGGAGGCGGTCGAAAGCGTCGCAGCACAGACCCACGGCGAGGCGGTATCCTTTGAGTTCATCGCTGCGGCCAACCCGGACTGGCTGATCGTCATCGACCGCGCCACGGCGATTGGCCAGGGCAATCAGGCGGCGGCGGTCACCCTGGACAATGCGCTGGTGTCGGGCACCATAGCCTGGCGCCGGCAGCAGGTGGTCTATCTGAATGCGGCCAATGTCTATGTTGCGGGCGGCGGCATCCAGTCGATGACGGCGACGCTGGAGGACATTCTGACAGAGTTTGTGGCAGGTGGCTGATCCTGCCGCCCTGGACAGCCGCGCTGCGGGGGGGCGGAATACCCTGGTTCTGATGGGCCTTCTGTTGGGCTTGCTCGCTGCGGTCAGCCTGTTTGTAGGGATCAACCGGCTGAGCCCGGGGGCAGTGTTGAGCGATCCGCAGGCGTTGCAGCTGCTGGCGGTCAGCCGCATTCCCCGCACCGCTGCGGTGCTGCTGACCGGTGCTTCCATGGCGGTGGCGGGTGTCATCATGCAGCTGCTGGTGCGCAACAAATTTGTCGAGCCCGGCACCACCGGCACCAATGAAGCCGCCATGCTGGGATTGCTGGCGGTGACGCTGCTGACGCC
>NZ_LUKH01000847.1:0-1575 GCF_001593695.1 Leisingera sp. F5
CCATGACAGAGATCCGGGTCAAGATCTGCGGGCTCAGCGCGCCGCAGGATGTTGCGACCGTTGCCGGGGCAGGGGCGGCTTATGCCGGTTTTGTATTTTTTCCCAAGTCCCCGCGCAACGTCAGCATCGAACAGGCCGCAGCTTTGGCCGTCGAAACCCCCGCCGGCCTGTGCAAAGTAGCGCTGACAGTAAACGCCGCAGATGCAGAGCTTGATGCGATCACAGCCGCGGTGCCGCTTGATATGCTGCAGCTCCATGGCAAGGAAAGCCCGCAGCGGGTGGCCGAGGTGCGCGCGCGCTACGGCCTGCCGGTGATGAAGGCCGTTGGCATCGCCGATGCCGCCGACCTGCCGCAGATTGCGCTCTATGAACAGGTGGCTGATCAGCTCTTAATCGACGCCAAGCCTCCCAAGGAGGCCGTGCTGCCGGGCGGGAACGGCCTGGCCTTTGACTGGCGGCTGCTGGCGGGCCGCAAATACTGGCAGAAACCCTGGATGCTGGCCGGCGGCCTGACCCCGGGCAACGTCGCCGAGGCGATCCGTATGACCGGTGCGCGTCAGGTCGATGTCTCCTCTGGCGTTGAAAACGCGCCGGGGCAGAAAGACGCCGCGCTGATCGAAGATTTCACCAGGGCGGCGCACGCTTCCCGTGGCTGAAGCCCCGCGCCGCAGCAGCCGGTGCAAATGCGGCAGCCGGCGGGATTTGAGTATTTGGAGAAAGATGAAGATGCATCGTCCCGTGTCTTCATCTTTCCAAAAATACTCACTTCGCGACCGCGCCTAGCTGGTATGCCTTCCGGGTATTGCGCAGCCGGCGCACGCTGCCCTCACGCCGTCTTAAACCCGTTCTGCCATGCTTTCCCCTGATCGCGGTCACCCTGGACCTGACACTTCCGGCACTTAGGAACAGGGCCTCAATCATTGGGGGCGTGCAGAGACAACGTATAGCACGCGGGCGAATACGCCCGCCCGCCTCCGCTTGTTGGCAGCGCCGCCAAACTTATCCTCTTAATTTTCAGGACCAGCAGCAAGCGGCGGCTATCAGACATTCCGGCAGGGCATCGGCCTTCGCCGGATGTGCCTGCTTGCTTGAACCCCTCTTTACCAAGGCAGCGGGGCGCTATAGTCATTGCGGGCGCTGCGAGAGAGGGAAGAACCATGGCCGACGATCTTTTCAACAGCTTCATGAACGGTCCGGATGAACAGGGGCGTTTTGGCATCTTTGGCGGACGGTTTGTCTCGGAAACCCTGATGCCGCTGATCCTGAGCCTTGAGGCCGAATATAACCGCGCCAAGGACGACCCTGCCTTCTGGGCGGAGATGAAGGATCTGTGGACGCATTACGTTGGCCGTCCCAGTCCGCTCTATCACGCCGAGCGTCTGAGCACCGAGCTGGGCGGCGCCAAGATCTATATGAAGCGTGACGAGCTGAACCACACCGGTGCGCATAAGGTGAACAACGTGCTGGGCCAGATCCTGCTGGCACGCCGTATGGGGAAGACACGGATCATCGCCGAAACCGGTGCCGGCCAGCACGGTGTGGCCACCGCCACCGTCTGCGCCAAGTTCGGCCTTA
>NZ_LUKH01000848.1:0-1573 GCF_001593695.1 Leisingera sp. F5
GTGCTGCGCGGGCTGGAGTTCAACGGCAACCGCCTGGGCCGCAACCCGCCGGAGCATTGGTTCACCACGCTGCGCGATCAGCCGCGCGGCGGGGAAGTGCGGACGGAAATCCGGGAGCGGGTGGCGTATCTGCGGGAAAGACGCAGGCTGTGATGCGTTGAGGGCAGCGCCCGAGCCTGGGAGGGGGCGGATGCGTCCTCCCCGTTTTGCCGGATGCAAACCTTTGGTTTGACGGGGGCGGTCCGGGCGCTGCCCGGCCTGCCGGCCGGGCGATCAGTTGCAAGCTGGGTCTATTCCGCCCAGCTCAGCGCGCTCAGGTCGATGGCGGCGGTGGGCGCGTTCTCCCACAATCCCTGCAGCCCCGCCTTGGCCACGCCCAGCTTGGCCAGCTGGAACAGGTAGCCGTTGACGTAATCTGCCGAAATTTTCTCCTGCGCTTCCTGCAGGATCGCGGTGCGGGCCTCCGGATCGGTGGTCGCGTTCAGCTTGGCCATCAGCTCCTGAAATGGTTTGCTGTCATACTGAAAGTAATACTCGGGCCGGGCATAGATGCCGATATCCATCGGCTCGGTATGGCTGATGATGGTCAGGCCAAAGCTTTTGCCGCGGAACACGCTTTCCAGCCATTGCGCCCATTCCACGTTGATGATCTCAGCCTTGATCCCCACGGTGGCCAATTGCGCGGCGACAATCTCGCCGCCCCGTCGGGCATAAGAGGGCGGCGGCAGGTGCAGGGTGGTCTCGAAGCCATCGGCAAAGCCCGCTTCGGCCAGCAGCGCCCTGGCCTTGTCTGGGTCATGGGCAGAGTGGCCGGTCAGATCCCTGTAAGCCGGGTTGTGCGGTGCAAAATGCGTCCCGATCGGGGTGCCGTACCCAAACATGGCACCGTCGATGATGGATTGCCGGTCGATGGCATGGGCCAGCGCCTGGCGCACGCGCACATCGTCAAAAGGGGGCTGCTTGTTGTTGGTCGAAAGGATCGTTTCCCCTTCAGTAGAGCCTACAAGGACCTGGAACCGCGGGTCGGCCTCGAACTGTGGCAGGTTCTCCGGCGCCGGGAAGTTGTCGAAGGCGTCGATATCCTCCGCCATCATCGCGGCAAAGGCAGCGGTCGGGTCGGATATGAATTTGAAAGTGGCAGATGCCAGCGCGGGCTGATCGCCCCAGTACTCCGGATTGCGCGCCAGCGTGATGCGGTCGCCCTGCACCCACTCCTGGAAGGTATAGGCGCCGGTACCGACGGGATCGGTCTTGATGCCGTCGATGCTTTCCGGCGCCACGATCACCGCATCACCCCAGGCGAGGTTGAACAGAAGGCTGCCGTTCGGCGCGTCCAGCGTGATCTGCACAGTCTGCGGGTCCACCGCATTCACGGCCGTGATCCCCTCAAACAGCGCCTTTTGCGCGTTGGTGCTGTCTTCCCCCCGGGCGCGGTCGAGCGAGAATTTCACGTCCTCCGCATCCATCGCGCTGCCGTCGTGAAAGGTCACTCCTTCACGCAGCTTGAACGTATAGACGGTGCCGTCTTCGGAAATCTCCCAGCTTTCCGCGAGCCCCGGCACCACAGAGCCAT
>NZ_LUKH01000849.1:0-1573 GCF_001593695.1 Leisingera sp. F5
GCGGCGGCTCTCAGGAGGAAACCCTGCAATGACCGAAACACAGGCGCCTGCCTTTGACCGCCGGATGCTGGAAGCGCTGGTCTGCCCGCTGACTCAGGCGGTGCTGGAATACGATGCCCAGGCGCAAGAACTGATTTCGCGTGCTGCCAACCTGGCCTTTCCGATCCGCCATGGCATCCCGGTGATGCTGGTAGATGAGGCGCGCGCGCTGGACTGACGCTGCACTATGCCGGCGTCAACGCCTTAGATTGGCTGCCCTTTCAACAGCTTGGGCAAGTCGCCGGTCAGGCCTGCTGCCTCGCGCACGAAATTGCGGCGCAGGCCAGGGATCGCTCCAGCCAAACCCATGCCGATGTCCCGTCCCAGACGCAGCAGCGGGTTATCGTTGGAAAACAGCCGATTGAAAACATCCGTGGCTGCAGCCAGTGACGCTGTGTCGAACCGGCGCCATTGCTGGTAGCGCTCCATCACCAGGGATGAGCCGATATCCTCACCGCGCCGTGTGGCCTCGGTGATCACTTCCGCCAGCGCACCGACATCCCGCAGGCCTGCATTCAGCCCTTGACCTGCAATCGGGTGCATCCCATGCGCCGCATCACCCACCAGCGCCATGCGGTCGCCGATAAAGCTGTTGGCGATGGTCAGGTTCAGCGGATAGGTGAAGCGTTTGCCCGCCAGGGATATCTCTCCGAGAAAATCACCAAAGCGCGGCCGCAGCGCCTGAATGTATTCGGCGTCATTCAGCGCGTGGATGGCCTTGGCGGTCTCCTTCCGCTCGCTCCACACGATGGAAGACCGGTTGCCCGGCAGCGGCAGGATCGCCAGCGGCCCCGGCGGCATGAAAAACTGATGCGCGATGCCGTGATGTGGTTTCGCATGGTCGATGGCGCAGACCAGGGCTGTCTGTCCATAGTCCCAGCCAGTGCGTTTGATGCCTGCGCGCTGCGCGGTGCCGCTGCGGCGCCCGTCCGAGCCGACCAGAACCTGGCCGCGCAGCTCTCCGCCGTCATCCAGGGTGACAGTTACACCGGTCTGATCCGGTGCCTGGGCGACCACAGTGCGCCCGGACACCAAGGTGATGCCCGGCGCGTCCTCCATGGCCTGCAGGAAGGCCCGGCGCAGGAAACGGTCCTCAACCATATAGCCCATTGGGCCTTCTTCCAGCTCGGCGTGGTCGAAGTGGATAAAGAAGGGCGATGGTCCCTGGCCCGCATGGCCGTCGGTCACTTTGATCTCCAGCATGGGTTGCGCGTTGCCGCCGGCATGCTGCCAGACGCCGGTCTGCTGCAGCAGCCGTTGCGACGCCAGTGCCAGCGCATAGCCGCGTCCGTCAAAGCCCTCGTCAGCAAGCTTGTCCGGGGTAAGCGCGTCAACCACGGTGACGCTGTGGCCGGTCTGCGCCAGGGCCAGGGCCAGCGCGGGGCCGTTCAGCCCGCCGCCTACGATCAGGATATCAGACGCATTTTTCATGCCCCGCAATATGCGCCTGCTGACGGGATTGTCCATCCGGGAAGCGCGGGATTGTGCCTGTGTCTTACTGCCGCTACCGTTTGCATCAACTGCATTTGGGGAG
>NZ_LUKH01000850.1:0-1573 GCF_001593695.1 Leisingera sp. F5
CCGGACGGTAGCTGAGTTCTACCTTGTTGCCCGCCACGCGGGAGACGGTGTGGACACGCCAGTTTTCATCGTCGCGGGTCGAGAAATCCTCATGCGCATGCGCGCCGCGGCTTTCCTTGCGGGCTTCGGCGCCGACGATGGTGGCCAATGCACTGGGCATCAGGTTTGTCAGCTCCAGCGTTTCCATCAGGTCGGAGTTCCAGACCAGCGACCGGTCGGTCACCTGCAGGTCGTCCAGCTTGGCGGCGATCGCGGTCATCTTCTCGACGCCTTCGGCCATGGTTTCCGCAGTGCGGAACACAGCGGCGTCGGCCTGCATGCATTTCTGCATCTCCAGCCGCAGATCCGCGGTCGGGATGCCGCCCTTGGCATTGCGCAGAGCATCAAAACGGTCGAATGCCTTATCAACGGAAGCCGTGTTCAGCACCGGATTTGCCGCCTCGGGGTCCACAACCTTGCCCGCACGGATGGCGGAGGCGCGGCCAAAGACCACCAGGTCAATCAGCGAGTTGGAGCCAAGCCGGTTGGCGCCATGCACCGAGGCGCAGCCAGCCTCGCCCACGGCCATCAGGCCTGGCACCACACCGGTCGGGTCGTCAGCCGTCGGGTTCAGCACCTCACCCCAATAGTTGGTCGGGATGCCGCCCATGTTGTAATGGACGGTGGGCAGAACCGGGATCGGCTCCTTGGTGACGTCCACACCGGCAAAGATCTTGGCGCTTTCGGAAATGCCCGGCAGCCGTTCCGCCAGCGCCTCGGCCGGCAGGTGGGAGAGGTTCAGGTGGATATGGTCGCCCTCGGCGCCCACACCACGGCCTTCGCGGATTTCCATGGTCATGGAGCGGCTGACATAGTCGCGCGGCGCCAGATCCTTGTACTGGGGCGCATAGCGCTCCATGAACCGCTCACCTTCGGAGTTAGTCAGATAGCCGCCCTCGCCGCGCGCGCCCTCGGTGATCAGGCAGCCGGAGCCGTAGATGCCGGTCGGGTGGAACTGCACGAACTCCATGTCCTGCAGCGCCAGACCGGCGCGCGCCACCATGCCGCCGCCGTCGCCGGTACAGGTATGCGCCGAAGTGGCAGAGAAATAGGCGCGGCCATAACCACCGGTCGCCAGCACCACCATCTTGGCGTTGAAGATATGCATGGTGCCATCATCGAGCTTCCAGCACACCACGCCCTGGCACTGCCCGTCGTCGGACATGATCAGGTCGATGGCGAAATACTCGATATAGAATTCGGCGTTGTTCTTGAGCGATTGTCCATACAGCGTGTGCAGGATCGCGTGGCCGGTCCGGTCAGCCGCCGCGCAGGTGCGCTGCACCGCGGGGCCTTCACCGAATTCGGTGGTGTGGCCGCCGAACGGGCGCTGGTAGATCTTGCCTTCCTCAGTGCGCGAGAACGGCACGCCATAGTGTTCCAGCTCGTAAACCGCCTTAGGCGCCTCACGTGCCAGGTATTCCATCGCGTCGGTGTCGCCCAGCCAGTCGGAGCCTTTGACGGTGTCATACATATGCCACTGCCAGCTGTCGGGCCCCATGTTGCCCAAGCTGGCGGCAATGCCGCCCTGCGC
>NZ_LUKH01000851.1:0-1571 GCF_001593695.1 Leisingera sp. F5
CCCCCAAAGCAATGACCGGAGAGCCGCCCTGCGCGATGCCCGGAAAGGGGATCATCACTGCAGCAGCTTTGGCCGGGGCGGCCAGATCTGCCACGCGGCCGAGATCCGCACCGGCCATGAAGGAGATCACCTGTTGGTCTTCACGGAAGACCAGCTCCTTGAGAATGCCCTCAGCGGCTTCCGCCATCATGCCGAGGAAGATCACATCGCTGGCATCGATCACCGCCTGATTGCCAGCCGCCGTGACATCCCCGAACGCCCCGGCCAGCGCCGCGGACTGAAATTTGCTGCGCTCCGAAACCGTTATCCGGTGACCCTTGCCGGCCAGGCCCCGCACCACGGCCGAGGCAATGGTGCCGCATCCCAAAAAACCCAAACGCATATCAGATATCCTTCATCAGCCGCAGCGCATCATAAACCGCCGCGTGGGTGTTGCGGGCGGAAACCGCATCGCCGATGCGGAACAGCTGGAACTGCCCTTGCGGGTTGGACGCGATCCGTTGCGGGCTGCCCGCGATCAGCGCTCCCTGGCCGACTTCGCCGCGGTTGGACGACTGCTCTTTGAGATCAAAGTACAGATCATCCAGCGGCAGCGTCCCGTAGTTGAGAACCACCTGATCATAACCGGCCTCATACACATGACTGCTGTAGTCTGTTCCGATGGAGGCTGTCAGCTTATTGCCGCTGCGCGCCACCTCCAGCAAGCGGCGGGTCACGGTGAAGGTGACGTCCTTGTCCTGCAGCGCCCGCATGTAGGGCACCAGGTTCATCGCCATGATGTCCGGGGCAAAGGTACGATCAGGCGTCATCACCTCGACTCTGGCGCCAGCATTGGCGGCGATTTCTGCTGCCATCAGCCCAGGGTGGTCGCCGCTCTCGTCATAAATCAGCACATTTGCTGCCGGTTTCACGTCACCGGAAATAATATCCCAGGCCGAGACAACATGCGAAGCCTCCCCGCAGGTTTCGAACAATTCGGTGTTTGGCAAACCTCCCGTCGCGACGATTACAACATCCGGATTCAGCGCGGTCACGTCTGCGGCCTCGGCCCAAGTGCTGAAACGGAACTCCACGTCCCGCGCGGCGCATTGCGCCATGCGCCAGTCAATTATGCCGATCATTTCTGCCCGGCGCGGGTTCTGTGCGGTCAAGCGCACTTGGCCGCCCGGCTCGGCCGCAGCCTCAAACACGGTGACATGATGACCGCGCTCTGCCGCCACCCGCGCAGCCTCCAGCCCGGCAGGGCCGGCACCAACGACCACAACCTTCTTGCGGACCTCTGCGGGCGTAATCTCATGGGGCATGGTCAGCTCGCGGCCCGTCGCTGCATTATGGATGCACAGCGCATCCCCAGCCTGATAGATCCGGTCCAGGCAGTAGGTCGCTCCCACACAGGGGCGGATCTCATCCTCGCGCCCCTCAATAATTTTCTTCACCACATGCGGATCAGCCATATGGGCGCGGGTCATGCCAACCATGTCCAAAAGCCCCGCGGCAACCGCATGGCGGGCAGTTGCCACATCCGGGATGCGGGCGGCGTGGAAGGTGGGCATGCCAGTCGCTTTCTTTAC
>NZ_LUKH01000852.1:0-1569 GCF_001593695.1 Leisingera sp. F5
CACGGTCAGTTTCAATCCGTGATCTTCGGCTAATAGGCGGTTGATTAACGTGGTCTTACCAGCGCCCAGATAGCCGCTGATTATCGTTACCGGCAACCGGTTCATACGCTCTGTTCCTCCAGAGCGCGGAAAGCCCTCGACTGCATGATTCCCCCCGAAATTCAAGATGCGGGAATCTATAGGCCGGTGACCCGAACGGGTCTAGCAAAAGCTCTGTCAGCTTCAATCTTTCGTCAGGGGACGTGCCTGTGTTTCTGTGGAACCAGCAGCTGTAAAAAAAGCGCGGCCCAAGCCGCGCTTTTTACGTGTTGGCTGACGGCTGGACTTACTTCCAGCCAGCGTTGTTGAAGATCTTCTGTGCATCGGGAAGATTCTTGGCAACGTCCGAAAGGCTCACGTCATCCGGCTTGAAGTGGCCAAGCGCTGCGATCGAGGGGGCCAGGCCGACGCCGGGCACCGCCGGGTATTCGTCATTCCCGGCCGAGAAATACGCTTGGGCGGAATCACCGGCGAGATATTCCAGGAACTGGATGGCGTTTTCCTTGTTCGGCGCATGGGCTGCCACACCGCCGCCCGAGAGGTTCATATGCGCGCCTTCTGTATTCTGCGAGGGAAACAGCCAGCCGATCTGATCGCGGCCGTCCGAGATGCCCTTGACGTTTTTGCGGATCGAACGTGCGAAGTAGTAGGTGTTGGCCACCGCGATATCGCATTCGCCTGAGATGATGCCGCGCATCTGGTCAGTGTCGCCGCCCTGCGGGTCGCGGGCCATGTTGGCGACGACGCCCTCAGCCCATTCCCGGGCTTTTTCGGTGCCGTGGTGAGTCACGATCGAGGCCAAAAGGGTCTGGTTGTAAGTGTTCTTGGAAGATCGGATGCAGACCTGGCCTTTGTATGCGGGGTCTGCCAGATCCAGATAGGTGAGCGGCGGGTTGGCCACTTCATCCTTGTCATAGAAGATGATCCGTGAGCGTTGGCTGAAGCCGAACCACTGATTGTCCTCATCCTGCAGATAGGCGGGCACGCGGGCTTCCAGTACATCGCTGTCGATGCTTTGCAGCACACCGGCGTCCTTGGCGCGCGTCAGACGCGAGGTGTCGACGGTGATCAGGATGTCGGCAGGGGAATTCTCACCTTCGGCGTTCATCCGGGCGATCAGCTCGTCCGCGTTGCCTTCGATGCGGTTGATGGTGATGCCGGTGGCCGCTTCGAATTCCGAATAGAGCTGTTCGTCGGTGTCATAGTGGCGCGACGAATAGATGTTCAGCTCGCCTTCGGCGGCAGCTGAGGTGGCAATGGCAGCGGTCAGGGCGCCGGCCAGTACGGTGGTGGCTTTCAGCATTGTATGTCCCGTTCTTCTGTGGCTTTTATTCCGACTGAAATAGTCAATTAAAGCAATTGACAGAAGATGCAACGGATTTCCGACTGAAATACTTGGTGAGTTCCCGGCCTGGGCTGGCGGCAACTGAGAGCAGGCGGGCAGGAGCTAAAGAGGAGGGGCAGATGCCGGGGCGCGCTCCCGCCTGCTGCTGGACTTTTGGCAAAGCCCGCTCCGGTTGGGCGTGGCAC
>NZ_LUKH01000853.1:0-1568 GCF_001593695.1 Leisingera sp. F5
CGGGTATCGGCATCGGCAATGGCTGAGGCAGCTTCCAGCATGCTGTCGAACTCGGCACTGGCGAGGCCGGTTTCATTCCAGGCCACCCCGGTTTTATAGGCCAGTGTCAGCACCTGCACCCCCAGCGGGCGGTGGCCCCAGTCGGTGGAGCTGAACGGGTATTTGTCCCAGTCGTTCCAGAAGGTGTTGCCGGGCAGAACCGTGCGTTTGACCTTAAGGCCGGTATCGCGCATCTGCGCTGCAAGCGCATCGGTAGTATTGCGGCGCCAGTCGTCGTCGATTGAGAACAGCTCATGCTCGAAATCGAGCATCCCGGCCTCCTCCATCAATTGGCGGGCGGCTTCCGGGTCGCGCACCGGGGCGCCGATATCGGCGTATTCCGGGTGGATCGGGCAGACGTGGTGGTTCTCCGCCAGGGTGCCGCGGCCGTCATAGCCGAGTTCCAGCAGCACCGCGTTGTCGCAGGCCAGCGCCAGGGCGCGGCGGACACGGGCATCGGCATAGGGCTGCGCCCCGTCCACCTCGGCATCGCGGTTGGTGCGCAGCACCAGGGTGTTGGCCGAGACGGATTCGCTCAACTTCCAGCCGATGGAGGTGAAGATATCGACGTATTCCCCCACGGTTTCATAGACCATGTCGATTTCTTCGGCCTCGGCGGCTGACAGATGGGTGGAGCCGTCGGTGCCGAAGTCAATAAACTCGATCCGGTCCAGATGGGCACCTTCGCCCCACCATTCGTGATCGGTGTTCTTTTCCAGGGCCACTTTCACGCCGACCTCATATTCCACCAGTTTGTAAGGCCCGGTGCCGACCGGGTCGGCGCCCGGATCGCCCGACCAGCCGTCCGGCACAATGGCCGCGGGGTATTCGGTCACTGCCGGGATGATGGTGATGTCCGGGCGGGTGAGCTTTACCTTCAGCGTCAGATCGTCGACCACCTCCAGCGCGCCCTCGGCGGGGCCGTCGCCAGCCTCGTTCTGCAAGGACCCCATGCGGGCCGCCATTGAGTTGCCTTCCCATTTGCCATCGCACCAGCGGGCAAAGTTATAGGCGACGTCCTTGGCCGTCAGGGTGCCGCGGCCGTCGTTCCAGTTCACGCCGGGGCGGATGTGCAGCAAGTATTCGGTGGCGTCCTCGTTGACCTCCCAGCTTTCCAGCAGCCGCGGCTCAAAGGTGCCGTCGGCATTGTACTGCACCAGATATTCCAGATAACCGCGCACCAGATTGCCCAGCTGCGGCCAGTTGAACAGCGGCGGATCGAGGAGGGCGCGCACGACCTGCTGGATGCGGATGGTGCCGCCCTGTTGGGCATTGGCCGCCGCCTGCACCGGCTGGCTGAGGCCGATCATGCCATAGGCCGCGGATGCGGTCACACCCAGCGCGGTTGCGCGGGACAGGAATTCGCGCCGGTCCAGTTTGCCTTGGGCTGTTTCCTCCGCATGCATGCGCACTGCTGGGTGGAGGGTTTCCCTGTTATAGTATTTGGTCATTTTGCTTCCTTTGTTGCTGTGTTCAGCGCCGGGAAAGATGCGGGCAGCAGTGGAAAGGGTGTGAATGGCTGCCCCGCC
>NZ_LUKH01000854.1:0-1567 GCF_001593695.1 Leisingera sp. F5
GGCAGGCAAAGATCCCCCCGCCGGCCGCCTGGCCCAGCAGAACCCCCGGCGCACCGCCCAGGGCGCCGCCCAGCACCGCCAGCGGCCAGGTCCCCAGGGTATGGCGGCCCCAATTGATCCAAGTGGAATAGACCGGGTGGCCGAGGTTGTTGAAGCTGGCGTTTTCTACAAACAGTACCCCGTTGAAAAAGTACGCCAGCGCCAGCGGCCCGCAGAACAGATAGATCAGTGCGCGGGTCTCACCGGTGGCAGAGAACAGATCCGCGATCGGTTCGCGCAGGGCAAACAGCACCGCTGCCATCAGCAGAACGTAGACCGCGGTAAAGGTGACGCCGGCCAGAAACGCCTGGCGCACGCGGGCAAACTGCCCGGCGCCAAAGTTCTGACCGATGATCGGGCCGATGGCACCGGACAGCGCAAAGATCACCGAGAAGGCCACCGGCATCAGGCGCCCGATCACCGCCATCCCGGCGACCGCCTCAGTTCCGAACTGAGCAATCTCACGCAGGACAATGGCATTGCCGAGCGGGGTTGCAACATTGGTCAGCACCGCAGGTACCGCAATCGCCCGGATTGCCCGCAGGTCGCCGCCGATCTGCCGCAGCGAGGGCCGCATGAAGCCCTGATGGACCCGGATGGCGGGCCAAAAGGCGGCCCCCAGCATACAGGCGCGCGCCAGCACCGAGGCAATGGCCGCCCCGTCCAGCCCCAGCCCCAGGCCAAAGATCAGCAGCGGATCAAGCACTGCGTTCAACCCGCCGCCGTACAGCGTCGCCATCATTGACCTGCGCGCATCGCCATGGGCGCGCAGCACCGCCATGCCGGTCATTGCCAGGGCCACTACCCACATCGTCGGCAGGATGATCCAGACATAGCGCATGGCCAGCCGCAGCACCTCGCCCTCGGCGCCAAGCAGCCCCAGGATCTGTTCCAGAAAGGTCAGCACCAGCACCGGCATCAAAAGCCCGGTCAGCACCCCCATGGCGGCCACGCTGGTGGCGTAATGCTGCGCCTGATCCGGCCGCCCCGCGCCCAGCTCCCGCGCCACCAGCGAGCCCGCGGCGATGGACAATCCGATATTGATCGAATTGGTGAAAAACAGCAGCGTTCCGGCATATCCCACCGCAGCCGCCAGAGAGTCATTTCCCAGCATCGCGATAAAGGCCATGTCGACGAAATCAACCGCAAACATCGCCATCAGCCCGATGCTGGCGGTCAGCGACATGCGGGTGACATGCCGCATCAGGCTGCCAGTCAGGAAGACGGCTTTGCGTTCCGGCTGGTCTGCCATCTTTCAATCCTTTCGGTCTTTATGGTCCATGTGCGGCAAATCCGGTCATCGGCATATGGCTGTATATGGCAAAGCCGCAATCCTGATCTGGTCAATGCGGGCTGCCGCGCGCGGCGGCCGGATCAATCTGCGAACAGGTAATGGGTTCCGGCGATCTGCATGGCTTTCTCCTCGGCCAGCCCCAGGAAACCGCGCAACTGCCCTGCGTTTTCCTCCGGGCTGCTGCTTTCCCGCATATGGAACAACTGGCTGAACCCGGCATCGCGGATGCCGTCG
>NZ_LUKH01000855.1:0-1560 GCF_001593695.1 Leisingera sp. F5
GTTCAGCCCCGGCACCAGGGGAAGGGCCTGGGGCAATCCTTACTTGCCGCAGGGGTTGAGGCGTGTTGCACCAACGGATGGGACGCTCCGTGGCTGGCTACCAACTCTGAAAACAAAGGGGCCATCGCTTTCTATCTCAACCAAGGCTTTGAAAAAGCGGGCCTGACCCATTTTGAGGTTCAGGGCAGACGCTACCTCAACGAGGTCCTGCTCTGCACTGATTTCAAAAACCGGATCACAGGGCAGGTATCGGGAAACCGTTGAAATCCGCCCAACTCGTTACACGATTTCACATGAGTGTATTTTTTCGTTACATTTAACTTGCCGCGAATCATCTTCCGGCGTAATACCGACCCAACGGTCGGCTTATCCTGCCGCCGCCACAGGAGACGCGAACACCCATGGATGCTTTCATCTGCGATGCCACCCGCACCCCGATCGGCCGCTACGGCGGCGCGCTGAGCCAGGTGCGTACCGATGATCTCGCCGCCCTGCCGATTGCCGCGCTTGCCGCGCGGAACCCGGATGTGGACTGGAGCAGCCTGGATGACGTGATCCTGGGCGACGCCAACCAGGCCGGCGAAAGCAACCGCAACGTGGCCCGCATGGCGGCGCTGCTGGCGGGGCTGCCCGCCACCGTGCCCGGCACCACCATCAACCGGCTCTGCGCGAGCGGAATGGATGCGGTGGGCATGGCGTCCCGCGGCATCAAGGCAGGCGACTATGACATGGCCATCGCCGGCGGCGTCGAAAGCATGTCGCGCGCGCCTTTCGTAATGCCCAAGGCGGCCAGCGCCTTCACCCGTGCCAATGCGGTCTATGACACCACCATCGGCTGGCGCTTTGTGAACCCGAAGATGGAGAAGCTCTACGGCACTGACTCGATGCCGCAGACCGCTGACAATGTGGCTGAGGACTATGGCATCTCCCGCGAAGACCAGGACGCCTTTGCCGCCCGCAGCCAGGCCCGCTGGGCCGCCGCGCATGAGATGGGCCTGTTCAGCGACGAGATCACCCCGGTCACCATCCCTCAGCGCAAGGGCGACCCTGTCGTTGTGGACACCGACGAGCACCCCCGCCCCGGCACCTCGGCCGAGAAGCTTTCCGGCCTCAAGGGCGTCAACGGGCCGGACAAGACCGTGACCGCAGGCAATGCCTCCGGCGTCAACGACGGCGCCGCAGCGATTCTGATGGCGAATGAAGTCGCCGCTGCCAAAAACGGCTTGAAACCCATGGCGCGTATCGTCGGCATGGCCGCCGCCGGGGTTGAGCCGCGCATCATGGGCATCGGCCCGGTGCCTGCCACCCGCAAGGTTCTGGCCCGCACCGGCCTGACCATAAATCAGATGGATGTGATTGAGCTGAACGAGGCCTTCGCCTCGCAGGGCCTCGCCACGCTACGCGAACTTGGCGTTGCGGATGATGCGCCCCATGTTAACCCTAATGGCGGAGCAATCGCGCTTGGCCACCCGCTGGGCATGTCCGGCGCGCGGCTGGTGCTGACCGCTGCCTATCAATTGCAACGCACCGGCGGGCGCTATGCGCTTTGCACCATGTGCG
>NZ_LUKH01000856.1:0-1557 GCF_001593695.1 Leisingera sp. F5
GCGTCTACGTGGTCCGGGAAGTGCCCATGGGCGAACGGTATCAGTGAAGGAGCAGGCAGAATGGCGTATTTCATCGGCAATATCCCAGTGGACCCGGCAACCGGCGACGGCCAGAACCTCCTTGGCCGGGCGCATCAGGAACACAGCCGCATTACCTGCGGCTGCCGGAAACCGGCCCCGCAAATGTATGTGGCCTGCGTGAATGGCCGGTTCATTCTGAAGCGGATGCCGGGCACCGGTGCGGAACATGCGCCCGGCTGCGAGTCTTTCCTGCCGCCGGAAGATCTCTCAGGCCTCGGCCAGGTGCAGGGCAGCGCGATCAAGGAAGATCTGGACAGCGGCACCACGACGCTGAAGGTCGATTTCCCTTTGACAATGGGCAGCAAGCGCCCGGCACCGCCCTCACCTTCGGGAAAAAAGCCGACAGAGGCCAAGGCCAGCCCGCGCAAGCTCGGCCTGTCGAGCCTGCTGCAATACCTGTGGCATGAGGCGGACCTGGTGAAATGGACCCCGGCGATGCAGGGCAAACGCTGGTGGGGACCGGTGCAGCGCGCGCTTCTGAACGCGGCGGCTGGGAAATCCGCCAAGTCCCGTGACCTGCGGGATATTCTCTATGTTCCGGAATACTGGAAGGCGGAGCGGAAAGAAGAGAACGCCGCGCGCCGGGCCAAGCTCCTGCGCGGCCTTCAGGCGCCTGCGCGCGGCACCGCCCCGTTGGGCCTCGTAGTGGCCGAATACAAAAGCCATGAAGCCACCCGCATGGGCGCACGCTTCCTGTTCAAACACGCGCCGGACTGCGCCTTTTTTGCGGAAGAGGACCTGGTGCGAAAGTTTGAGAAGGTGTTTGCGGATCAGCTTATGCTCGCGGACGCCCTGGGCGACGTGCATGTGATGGTGATCGCCACCTTCAGCGTTGCCAAAGCCGGATACCCCGTTTTGCGGGAAATCGGCATGTTGCTGGTCACTGCCAACTGGATCCCCTTTGAATCCATCCGCGACTATCAGCTGATCCAGGCACTGACAGAGAGCAGGCGCGCTTTCCTCAAAGCCCAGCGGTTCACCCTCGACCATGAAACCCCGATTGCCTGCGCGGTGCTGACCGACCTGGAAAGCCCGGTATCGCTGTTTGTGGCTGATCCCGCCGCGGACACCAATGAAGTCGCCGCTCTGCGCGAAGTAGCTGCAGAGGGTACCTATCCTGCTTGGCTCTGGCTGGACGAGGACGCGATGCCGGGCCTGCCGCAGCAAGTAAACCAGCGGGCAGAAAAAGAAACGGCCATCCTCCAAAAGACAGGGGATCATGAGGATGGCCGGCAAGCCCCGGGTAATCGGGAGGAAACAAATAGAAGGGGCTTACCTGACGGAGATAGGAACGGTGCCGGGGAAAGGGAATGCCAATGAGGCGCAATTTCCTGAGCCTTTTCGCCGCAGCCTCGGTCTTGGTTGCAGCACCTGCAGACGCCGACGTCGGCCAGGACCTGAAACAGTTCTGGCAGCGCACCGGCGGCGGTGTGAACGTCACAAAACCGACGGCCTATAAAGGCCAGCAAGCGGGCT
>NZ_LUKH01000857.1:0-1555 GCF_001593695.1 Leisingera sp. F5
CATCGGCGTTTTCCGAGCCTTTCAGCTTTGCTGCATTCATGCCCTCGCCGATCTCCACGCCCTTCACTGCGTTGATCGACATCATCGCAGCGGCCAGATCAGTGTCCAGCTTGCCGTAAACCGGCGCGCCGATGCCTGCGGGGACATAGCGGGCCACAACTTCGACAACAGCGCCAACCGAATCGTGCGCCTTGCGCAGGCCCTGCAAATAATCTTCCCATTCCTGCACTGCGCCTGCGTCAGGGATCCAGAAGTCATTCTGCTCTATCGCGTCCCAGTCGAACCGGCTGCGGTCGATCTCCAGCTCGCCCATCCGGGTCATGTAGCCCTTGATCTCCAGCCCCGGCGCCAGCGCCTTGATTGCTTCACGTGCAACACCGCCCGCAGCCACCCGCGCCGCGGTCTCGCGCGCCGAGGAGCGGCCGCCGCCGCGGTAGTCGCGATTGCCGTATTTCTGGAAGTAGGTGATGTCGGCGTGACCGGGGCGGAAGGTCTGGGAGATCTCGCCATAATCCTTGGAGCGCTGGTCGGTGTTTTCGATCATCAGCTGGATCGGAGTGCCGGTGGATTTGCCGTCGAACACGCCTGACAGGATTTTCACCGCGTCCGGCTCGTTGCGCTGGGTGGTGTTCTTGTTCTGGCCGGGGCGGCGCTTGTCGAGCCACTGCTGCAGCATCTCCGGCTCCAGCGGCACGTTCGGCGGGCAGCCGTCGACGGTGGCGCCTAGCGCGGGCCCGTGGCTCTCGCCCCAGGTGGTGACGCGGATGAGGTGTCCGAAGCTGTTGATCGACATGAGGCGCTGTCTCCTTTGCGGCGTGCTTAGCGGGCGGGGGCGGCTCTCTCAAGGGGATTCCTGTGTTGCAGCGCGGGTATTGGGGGCGCTACCCCCGCCGCATGCGGCGGCTCCCCCGGGATATTTTCAGCCAGATGAACAGGGGATCCGGGTTGCCAGCGGTCCGGTTTGGGCAAGCGGTAGGTCCTGGCCTGACTTTGGCTTGTCATTGCCGCTCGAGGGGCCTAGGGTGCGCGCCACCTCGGGGTGCGCGGCAGCGCTGAGATGACACCCGTTGAACCTGAACCGGCTCACACCGGCGGAGGGAAGGTACTGGACAGCCTCCACCCTTGCCCGAAGCCGCAAAGGAGGATGCCATGAAACATCTTGTTTTTGCAGCGGGACTGCTCGGCGCATCGGCAGCTTTTGCCGAAACGCCTGAACTGGTCGTTTACACCTATGACAGCTTTGTCTCCGACTGGGGTCCGGGCCCGGCGGTGGAAAAGGCGTTTGAAGAGGCCTGCGGCTGCGACCTGAAACTGGTCGGCACGGGCGACGGCGCGGCGCTGCTGGCGCGGGTCAAGCTGGAGGGCGAGCGCTCTGACGCGGACGTGGTTCTGGGCCTCGATACCAACCTGACTGCGGCGGCCAAGGAAACCGGCCTGTTTGCGGAGCATTCGGTCAGCGCCGATTTTGCGCTGCCGGTCGAATGGAACGACGCGACCTTTGTGCCTTATGACTGGGGCTATTTTGCCTTTGTTCACAACGCCGATGCAACGGCAC
>NZ_LUKH01000858.1:0-1552 GCF_001593695.1 Leisingera sp. F5
GGTCCGGCGATTTGTCCCGGGCAGGGTCGCCGATGATCACCGCTTTGCCGCCGCCCAGCGTCAGTCCCGCTGCGGCGTTCTTGTAGGTCATGCCTTCGCTGAGCCGCTGAACGTCGGTCAGTGCTTCCTCTTCGCTGGCATAGGGGCGCATCCGCAAACCGCCGGCGGCGGGGCCCAGCCGGGTGGAGTGGATGGCGATGAAGCCAAGCAGCCCCGCAGAGGCCTCTTCGACGCGGTAGATCTCTTCATGGGTGGTCGATGCGATGGCAGTCACTGTCATCTGGATTGTTCCTCCAAAACTTTTCCCGATGATACCAGGGCGCAGGCGCAGGTTTTCACCAAAAAGGCCTGCCGGAACGGCAGTGTTTGGTGGTATGCTCTGCAGAATGTGCCATTCTTAGGGGAAAGCTCCATGGACTCAATTGATCGCAAGATTGTGGCCGCGCTTCAGCGCAATGGGCGGCTGAAGATTTCCGAATTGTCGGAAACGGTCGGGCTGTCGCCAACGCCCTGCGCGCGCCGGGTGGCCAATCTGGAGGAAAGCGGCGTGATCAGCGGCTATTCCGCGCGGGTGGATCAGGCCAAGATGGGGCTGCCGGTGACGATCTTTGTGGCGGTGGAACTGGAGCGCCAATCGACCGGCGCCCTGCAGGCCTTTGAAAAAGCGGTGCGCCAGTTCGATCAGGTGATGGAGTGCTACTTGATGACCGGCACCCGCGATATCCTGTTGCGGGTGGTGGCTGAGGACCTGCCGGACTTCGACCGGTTTCTGGAAGACCGTCTTATGCGGGTGCCGGGTATTCGCAACACCCGCTCCAGCTTCACCTTGCGCACCATGATCCAGCGCGATGCCTTGCCGGCCTGCTAACCGGTTCACGCCGGGGGGTGCCTGTGTTAGGCTGGCTGCACAGAGCAGGCCCGCACGCCTGGCTGCCAACCGCAACGGCGCGGGACAGCTGAGAGGCCGATGCAGGGTGAAAAACAGGATCGTGGGGCACAAAATGGCAAAAGCAATCAGCAAAAGCAGTACATCCGCGCGCAAATCCGGCGCGGGCAAGGCACCTGTCCGGAAGACGGGCACGCTGACGGCGTCCACCGCCACGACGGCAGCTGTGAAATCTGAAACGGGCACGGCGGCGGCCGTGAGCGCGCCGATGCAGCAGGACGCGCCGGAGGTCAATCCGTCTGCTGCACCGGAACCGGTGGTTGTTGCAGCGGCTTCGCCGGTTGTTGCTGCACCGGAATTGAGCAAGAAGGAGCTGGTGGAACTGGCGGTAGAACGCTCCGGTGTCAAAAAGAAAGATGCAAAGCCGGTGGTAGAGGCGGTTCTGGCGCTGCTGGGCGAGGCTGTGGCCGAAGGCCGTGAGCTGAACCTCAAACCGTTCGGGAAACTGCGCATCAACCGCAGCCAGGAGCGCAGCAACGGCAAAGTGTTCGTATGCAAACTGCGCCAGCCGGCCGTCGCAAAAAACGCGGCGGCAGAAAATTCCGGAGAAGCCGGAAATTCTTCGAATGACCCTCTTGCAGAGGCCGCACCGGACGGGTAAAAGCC
>NZ_LUKH01000859.1:0-1548 GCF_001593695.1 Leisingera sp. F5
CCGCGAAACCCTGCGGCTGTATCCGCCGGTGCCGATGATGGTGCGCGAGGCAGCCTGTCCGGAGCAGTTCCGAAACCGCGAAGTGCCAAAGGGCGCGCAGATGGTGCTCAGTCCCTGGCATCTGCACCGGCATGAGCGGCTGTGGGAGAACCCGGATGGGTTTGACCCTTCCCGCTGGCAAACAGAGAACGGCAAGCAGTGCCAGCGGGACGCGTATATCCCTTTCTCGGCGGGGGCACGTGTCTGTACAGGCGCTGGGTTCGCCATGGTGGAAGGACCGTTGATCCTGTCGATGATCCTGCGCGCGTTCCGCGTAGCTCCGGTTGCGGCGCAGGTGCCGGTGCCCGTGGCGCATCTTACGGTGCGGTCGAAGAATGGGATCTGGCTGCAGCTGTCGCGGCGTTAGCCAAGAAAATTGAATTTTCTTGGCAAATTTCTTCGAAGAAATTTGCATCACTGGATGATGCGCACGGCGTCCTGATTGCAGAAGATGACAACCTGACCGGCGTTTTCGACGGCTCGAAATCCACGGCGCTTAAGTTCATAGTGAAAGCGGTCCCAGCCAAGCAGCCGTTCAATATCGCGCTTCTGGCGGCGGACAACACCGCCTTTTGCAGCAGCCTGGGACCGGAAAATCTGCTGTATCCAGGCATCAGCGGTGAGAGGGACAGGCACAGGCATAGCAGCACGATGCCAAACCGTGGTTAACGTGCCCTTAACCGGTGCAGCACAAACAGCCTGATCGCTGAGGCCAATCCGCAATCCTCGCCGCGGGCTTCATCAATTCCGGCAGCCAAATCATTGATTGCACGGCCGTCCTGCGCGGCAATCTCGCGGAAGGCATCCCAGAAGTCATCCTCCAGCGACACCGAGGTCCGGTGCCCGCGCAAGGTCAGTGAGTGCTTCTTGGGTCGGCTGTTCATTCGTCGCGCTTATGGTCGTCCAGGCGCCGGACGTCTTGCACTTTGCGCGCCTTGTCCAATTCCTTTTCCGCCTTGGTCCGCCCGAATGTCACGGCGTTCTGGTCAGCGCGGGCCTTTTTCCCGGCCCGCGCTTTTTCCTTTCTGTACCGGTTCAGATTGACCGGGCCTGAACCGGAGCCGACCATCAGTCCTTAGGCCCGATCATCTGCTCGGGGCGGACGGCGGCGTCGAATGTGGCCTCGTCGACAAAGCCCAGTGCAACCGCCTCTTCCTTCAGAGTGGTGCCGTTCTTATGCGCGGTTTTTGCGACCTTGGTGGCATTGTCGTAACCAATGGTCGGTGCAAGTGCTGTGACCAGCATCAGCGATTCTTTCATCAGCTTATCGATACGAGGCTCGTTGGCTTCAATGCCGTTCAGCATCCGCTCGGTGAAGCTGTCCGCGGCATCGCCCAAGAGCTGGATTGATTGCAGCAGATTGTAGGACATCATCGGGTTGTAGACGTTCAGTTCGAAATGGCCTTGCGAACCTGCGAATTTGATCGCGGCGTCATTGCCCATCACATGGGCGGCCACCTGGGTCAGTGCCTCTGCCTGGGTCGGGTTCACTTTGCCCGGCATGATCGA
>NZ_LUKH01000860.1:0-1546 GCF_001593695.1 Leisingera sp. F5
CGGTTGAGGTGACGGTGCATTGCCCGCCCGGTGCGATCTTGACAAAGCTGCGGTAAATGCGGTTTTAAGGATGCATGGGGACAACCGCGAACGCCCCGTGAGGCGACAAGCCCAAGGTTCGCATGTTAACCTTGCTCGCGAGGAGACATGCTTATGGCTGCCCCGAATGAAATCACCCCAGCCCAGCTCTTGCGCCTGATCGGCACACCAGCCGCTCCGGTTCTGGTCGATATCTGCATTGACGAGGACTTTGCCGCGGATCCTTTTCTGATCCCCGGCTCCTTTCGCCATCCCCATCGGGACATCGACGGCCTCAAGGCCCGGCTTGGCGGGCGGCGTTGCGTGGTGATCTGCCAGAAGGGCATCAAACTGTCGCAAGGCCTGGCCGCGTGGCTGCGCAATGACGGGGTTGAGACGGAATACCTGCAGGGCGGCATGTTTGCCTGGCGCAGCCTGAAAGACGCACCGCGGATCCCGGCCAGCGCCCTGCCCGCCCCCGCAGGCAGCAGCACCCTGTGGGTGACCCGCCACCGGCCCAAGATCGACCGCATCGCCTGCCCCTGGCTGATCCGCCGCTTTGTGGATCCGAATGCGCGCCTTCTGTTTGTCTCGCCGTCCGAGGTGGCCGGCGTTGCAGACCGCTTTGGCGCCACGCCGTTTGATGTCGAAGATGTGTTCTGGTCCCATCGCGGGCCGCTTTGCACTTTTGATACCATGCTAGATGAGTTCGGCCTCAGGACACCGGCGCTTGACAGGCTGTCCCTGGTTGTGAGAGGCGCCGACACCAACCGGCACGATCTGGCCCCCGAGGCGGCCGGGCTTCTGGCGCTCTCGGTCGGGCTGTCACGCCAGTTCAAGGACGATCATCAGCAGCTTGAGGCAGGCATGACCCTTTATGATGCGCTTTACCGTTGGGCCCGCGACGGCCAGAATGAGGGCCACGACTGGCCCGCGGACCGCAAGGCATGAGCCAGCCATGCTGGACGGAGATGTTCCGTGTCTTCGGGCGCATCGGGGTGCTGAGCTTTGGCGGCCCCGCGGCGCAGATTTCGGTGATGCACAAGGAACTGGTTGAAGACCGGCCCTGGCTGAGCGAGGAGAGCTTTCTGCGGGGGCTGTCCTTTTGCATGCTGCTGCCGGGACCAGAGGCAATGCAGCTGGCAACCTATACCGGCTGGCGGATGCGCGGCACCGCCGGCGGGCTGCTGGCGGGGCTGCTGTTTGTGTTGCCCGGTGCGGCTGTCATTGCGGCGCTGGTCTGGCTTTATGCGCAATACGGCACCCTGCCCGCAGTGCAATCGGCGTTTCTGGGGGTCAAGGCGGCAGTGGTTGTCATTATCCTGCAGGCGTTGCGGCGGTTGGCCGGCAAGGCCCTGAACCATCCGCTGGACTGGGCACTGGCAGGGTTTGGCTTTACCGCGCTGTTCCTGCTGAACATGCCGTTTCCACTGGTGGTGCTGGCCGCCGCCTGCATTGGCTTGCTGCGCAAAGACAGCAGCCCCGGAGAGCCCGCACACCGCACGCCTGCCCGCAACGGCAGCACCCT
>NZ_LUKH01000861.1:0-1546 GCF_001593695.1 Leisingera sp. F5
ATGGGTCCCTACGGCGCAGCTATGCAGAGTTTTATGCCCGGTCGCGGCGGCTTGCCTCGGCCTTGGCCAAGAGCGGGATCGGGCGCGGCGACACCGTGTCTGTCATGCTGCCCAATACGCCGGCCATGCTGGAATGCCACTACGGCGTGCCGATGTGCTGCGCGGTGCTGCATTCGATTAACACAAGGCTGGATGCGGTGGTGATCGCGTTCCAGCTCGACCACGCGATGTCGAAGCTGGTGATTGTCGACCGGGAGTTCATGCCGCTGATGCAGCAAGCACTGGCACTTGCCGCGGCGACGCCGGTCCTGATCCAGTACGACGACCCGGAGTATGACGGTGCGCAGGTAGATGCGGAGGCGGCCGACTACGAGGTGTTCCTGACCCGCGGCAACCCGGATTTCGCCTGGCTGATGCCGGAAGACGAATGGGACGCAATCTCGATCAACTACACCTCCGGCACCACCGGCGACCCCAAGGGCGTGGTCTCGCACCACCGTGGGGCCTATCTGCTGGCGCAAGGTAATGCGCTGACCACCTCGATGCAGAAACACGCGGTCTATCTCTGGACCCTGCCGATGTTCCACTGCAACGGCTGGTGCTTTCCCTGGACACTGTCCGCCATCGCCGGCACCCATGTGTGCCTGCGTCAGGTGCGGGCTGAACCGATCTGGAACGCCCTGGCGGACGAAGGCGTGAC
This sequence comes from Leisingera sp. F5, assembly GCF_001593695.1. Lineage (NCBI taxonomy): Bacteria > Pseudomonadati > Pseudomonadota > Alphaproteobacteria > Rhodobacterales > Roseobacteraceae > Leisingera > Leisingera sp. F5. The sequence continues at coordinate 701 of NZ_LUKH01000861.1, forward strand.
CCATCTGTGTGGCGCGCCCATCGTGATGTCGCTGCTGATTTCAGCACCGCAGGAGGCCAAACGCGATTTTGCCCAGACAGTGCAGTTCTTCACCGCCGCCGCGCCGCCGCCCGAAAGCCTGCTGGCAGAGATGAAGGCTGCCGGCTTTGATGTGACCCACCTGTACGGGCTGACGGAAACCTACGGTCCTGCGGTGGTCAATGACTGGCATAGCAGCTGGTCAGACCTGCCGCCCGCCGAACAGGCCGCGCTGAAAGCGCGCCAGGGCGTGCGCTACCTGCCGCTGGAGCAGCTGGATGTGCTGGACCCGGAGACGATGCTGCATGTGCCGCGCGACGGCCAGACCATGGGCGAGGTGATGTTCCGCGGGAACGTCGTGATGAAGGGCTATTTCCGCAATCCCAGGGCCACCAAGGAAGCCTTTGCCGGCGGCTGGTTCCACTCCGGCGATCTAGGTGTCATGCACCCCGACGGCTATATCCAGCTCAAGGACAGGTCAAAGGACATCATCATCTCGGGTGGTGAGAACATCTCCTCGATCGAGGTCGAAGAGGCGCTTTACCGCCACCCGGCGGTTGCGGTTGCTGCCGTTGTGGCAATGCCGCATGAGAAATGGGGCGAAACCCCCTGTGCCTTTGTCGAGCTGGCCAAGGGCAAGCAGGCCAATGCGGAGATCCTGCGCAGCTGGTGCCGCGGCCATCTGGCGCCCTACAAGGTTCCTGGCAGGTTCGTCTTTACGGAGATCCCCAGAACCTCGACCGGCAAAATCCAGAAATTTGCCTTGCGCGAGCAGGCAAAGGAAATCGCGTCATAACCAGGGGAGCAGCGCTCCGCAGGCTTAAGTGC
>NZ_LUKH01000862.1:0-1546 GCF_001593695.1 Leisingera sp. F5
GGTGATCACCGACCCGCTCTCTACCGAAGCCGAAGGCGGCATCAGCCTCAAGAAAATCGCGCCCAAGGCGCGGACGTTCTGATGAGTTTCTTCGATGTGACCCCTGCCGTTGAATTTTCAATGGGAGATGGGCAGTGGAGAAAGGCTTTTTGGGACGAGATGGAAGAAAGCTACTTTGAAGGCATCCGGCAAGCGGCTGGATGCTATCTCATGGTACTCGAAAACCGAAATGGAAAGCCCACACCCTGGTACGCAGGCAAGACCGAAGCGAGCTTCGAGAATGAGATATTCACCCCTGATAAGATGCGTAAGTATACTGCTGCGCACGAATATCATCCGTCCCACAAGTCAAAGATAATCCTCTATCCACTGTTGACGTCTGAACAGATGCGCTTTGCAAAACCGAAGAGCGATCTAATCGACTGGTTGGAGAACAGGTTGATCTTACACTCGTTGAACGCGAACTCTAAGTTGATCAATGTCTCAATGACAAAAAGTGATCGCGGAGTGGAGGTTATCGGATTCAACGCTCATCGAAAGAGACGAGGGCGCAAGTACGTCGAAGAAGATTACTCCCTCGTGGCCCTTGGGCTGAAATAGAAGGATAGTAGCATGGTTCAATTCAGCCTCCCGAAGAACTCCAAGATCACCACGGGCAAGACATGGCCCAAGCCGGACGGCGCCAGCAATGTGCGCAAGTTCAAGATCTACCGCTGGAACCCGGATGACGGCCAGAACCCGCGTGTCGATACCTATTTCCTGGACATGGACAGCTGCGGCCCGATGGTGCTGGACGCGCTGATCAAGATCAAGAACGAGATTGATCCGACCCTGACCTTCCGCCGTTCCTGCCGCGAGGGGATCTGCGGTTCCTGCGCGATGAACATCGACGGCATCAACACGCTGGCCTGCATCTACGGCATGGATGAGATCAAGGGCGATGTGGCGATCTACCCGCTGCCGCATATGCCGGTGGTCAAGGACCTGATCCCGGACCTGACACACTTCTATGCCCAGCATGCCTCGATCATGCCTTGGCTGGAAACCAAGACCAACCGCCCCGCCAAAGAGTGGAAGCAGTCCATCGAAGACCGCAAGAAGCTCGATGGTCTCTATGAATGCGTGATGTGCGCGTCCTGCTCGACCTCCTGCCCAAGCTACTGGTGGAACGGCGACCGTTACCTTGGACCCGCAGCCCTCCTGCACGCCTACCGCTGGATCATCGACAGCCGGGATGAGGCGACGCCGGAACGTCTGGATCAGCTGGAAGACCCGTTCAAGCTCTACCGCTGCCATACCATCATGAACTGTGCCAAGACCTGCCCCAAGGGTCTGAACCCGGCCAAGGCGATTTCACATATCAAGCAAATGATGGTCGAGCGCAGCGTTTGATATGCAACAAGACTGATCCGCAAGGATCCGCTGCCCAGCAGCGATGAAAATTGCACCACCCCCGGTTTCCTGCGAAACCGGGGGTATTGTTTTTCCCCATGCAAACGGCAGGCACAGAAATGAAAACCATCTTTCCGGCCATTGCGGCCTTAAG
>NZ_LUKH01000863.1:0-1543 GCF_001593695.1 Leisingera sp. F5
ACCTGGGATTTTGAGGAGGAAGCCGTGCAAGACGCACTGGCGGCGGAAATCCGGAGCGAGGTTGGGGCAGGGGGTGTCCGCTTGTTTCAGCAGGCCGAAATCCTCATGTGCCTCAAACGGATAGGCGACACAGCACAGACCTGCGCAGCGGCTGCAATCCTCTGTCAGCTCAGGAAGGGTCATGGGCCGGTCCCCGTGTCAAAAGAAAGGGCGGGACAGCTGCGCCACCCCACCCTAAGCATCAGTCTGCTGCGGCGCCGGGTAAAAGGCGCCGTGTGTTTTTATCAGGCGACAGCAGCAGCAAAGCTGGAACGGAAAACGTCCTTCAGCTCGGCGAGCGGCGCCTCGGAACCACCGATTTTCACCGTGTCGCCACCGAATTTACCGACAGAGGTAATGGTCACACCTGCCTGGCCGGCAGCCAGCATCAGCCCTTCGGCCTGATCGAAATTGCAGGCAATCAGGTAGCGCGCCTGATCCTCGCCGAACACGGTCTGGGTGTCGCCCGCATCGATCTGCACGCCGACGCCGGCCTCTTCGGCCATCTCAAACGCTGCCAGTGCCAGGCCGCCGTCGCCAAGGTCGGTGCAGGCTTTGATCAGCTCGCGGTTGGCGCGGATGAACTCGCCATTGCGCTTTTCGGCCTCCAGATCAACCGCCGGCGCGTCGCCGTCCTCGCGGTTGAACACCTCTGCCAGCAGCGCCGACTGGCCCAGATGGCCCACGGTTTCGCCCACCAGCAGCGCCACATGGCCGTCGCGGGCCTCGCCAATGATCGGCTCTTCGCCGGCAGCGATCAGGCCCACGGCGCCGATGGTCGGGGTCGGCAGGATGCCCTTGCCGTCGGTTTCATTGTACAGCGATACGTTGCCGGAGACGATCGGCATGTCGAGTGCGGCAACTGCCTCGCCGATGCCTTTGATGGCGCCGACGAACTGGCCCATGATCTCGGGCTTTTCGGGGTTGCCAAAGTTTAGGTTATCTGTTGTTGCCAAGGGCTTGGCGCCTACAGCTGTCAGGTTTCGGTACGCCTCGGCCACGGCCTGTTTACCGCCCTCGAACGGGTTTGCCTTGACGTAGCGCGGGGTCACGTCGGAGGTGAAGGCCAGCTTCTTATCCGTGCCATGCACCCGGACAATGCCCGAACCCGCACCGGGCCGGCGGGCGGTGTCGCCCATCACGGTGGTGTCGTATTGTTCATAGACCCACTGCTTGCCCGCGTAGTTCGGCGAGGTCAGCAGCGCCTTAAGGCCGTCAATCGGGTCGATGGTGGGCACGTCGGCATCGGTCAACGGCTCGGCTGCCGGGGTCGGAACCCAGGGGCGGTCGTATTCCGGCGCGGTAGAGGCCAGTTTCGACAGCACGAGATCCGCTTTCACTTCACCGTTGTGCAGGATCAGGAAGCGGTCCTCGGCAATGGTTTCACCGACGATGGCAAAATCCAGGTCCCATTTTTCGAACACGGCGCGGGCGTCGGCTTCCAGCTCGGGCTTCAGCACCATCAGCATGCGTTCCTGAGATTCCGACAGCATCATCTCGTAGG
>NZ_LUKH01000864.1:0-1542 GCF_001593695.1 Leisingera sp. F5
CAAACTGGGCGCCGGCCTTGTCACAGGCCTCTTTCAGCTGCCCGGCAATCATCCGGGCGTGATCTGCGGTTTCCAGCTGGCAGGGGCCGGCAATGAATGTCAGCGGACAATCATTGCCGATGGTGAGGCCGGCGATATCGATGTTTTTCATGAGCTTCCGATAGCTTTACGATGAGACCTGTTCCCGCAGGATCGATGCGGTGAGCGAGCACATCAAGTAAATACCGGAAAAGATCAGGAAAGCCAAAATGGTATTCTCGAATTTGCGCGGATAAGACGGTTCCTGGCTGGGAACAGGCTCCACTGCGGTGGTCAGATAGCGGACCTGGCGGTTGGCCTCCAGACGGGTGGTTTCCACTTGCTGCAAGGCCGATTGCAGCATCAGGTCGCGGGTCGCGAGATCGGCTTGAGCCATCTGAATCTGGATCCGCAGATTGGCCAGCGAATTTTCGCCGGCTGAGGCGTCGATCATCCGGTTGTTGAGGCTGGCGATCACTGCTTTCAGCCGCCGGATGTCCGCCTCGGCGCCGGACACTTTTGCCCGGTTGGGCCGTGCATTGTCCTGCAGGGCGGCCAGTTGCAGCTCCTTTTCCTGGAGCTGAACTTCGACAGAATCGATGCGGCCGCGCAAACTGGCGATCACGCTTTCGGGGTCCAGAACGGATCCGCGCTGCTGAAGGTTGACCAATGCATGCTGCGCCTCGCGTCGAGCCTGGGCCGCTTCCTCAAAGGCGCTGCGGGCTTCGCGCATCTGGTCTTCGCGTCTTTCATCGCTCAATGCGTTTACCCGTTCTTCAGCGTAGGAAATCAGATTGCGTGAAAACGTTGCTGCCACTTCGGGATCGGCAGCGGTTACTTCCATGCGAATGACACCTTCGGTCGGGTCATAGCCGATCCTGACACGTTTGGAGTATGCCCCATACGTTTCTTCATTCGTCGGATTCGGGTTCAACCGCTGAATTGGATCGATCCAATCCTGGGTGAAATGGTCCCGGAATCCGGCCTCGCGGTCCAGACGCAACATGGCGTCCTTGGATTCCAGATAGGACTGCACCGCGATCGCATCCTGATTGGTCGCGAATTGCGTGCCCTGAAGCAGACCGCCGAGGCCGGTGCCACCGGTGCTGTCGGCCTGCAGGATCAGGAATTCGGATTTCGACGAATACATCGGCGTCGCGACGACGAAGAAGTAATACCCGGCCAAGATCGTCGGGGCGAAGACGAAGAAGGACAGTCGCGTGAACAGCAGGAACAGGCGGCGGCGGCGACGGCGCGCGATGTCGCGCTGGATCGACATGATCTCCTGCGCGCGGCGCTGTGCGGCCAGACCGGCACCGCAGAGACCGACCCGGCCTTCGACGTGCCGCGTGCCACCGAAACGTCCTATACGCCGGGGTTTCAGCCCAAAGGCAGCACGTCAGCCAAGTTCCGCAAATACGAAAGCCCGCTGACCGGGCTGTATTACGAAAACCAGGGTCTGGACCCGGCCAGCGTCGCGATGCACGCGGCACCGGCGCTCGGCACCAGCGAACTTGTGGCGGA
>NZ_LUKH01000865.1:0-1540 GCF_001593695.1 Leisingera sp. F5
CGGCTCCTTCCTGTTCTGGAAGGCGCATGACGAAGATACCACCAGTTTCGCTTTGGGCGCTGTCGACGGGAACACCGGTCTCAGCGTCGAAAAGCACATCTTTGCCGCCTCCAAGGGCGACTACTACGAGATTGCGGACGGCGTGCCGCAGAAGGACTGAGTTTAGGGAGCGAACATGTCTGATTTTCCAACCAAGGCCCGCGTGGTCATCATCGGCGGCGGCGTCATTGGCGCCTCGTCGCTTTATCATCTGGCCAAGAAAGGCTGGACCGATTGTGTGCTTTTGGAGAAGAACGAGCTGACCGCCGGTTCGACCTGGCACGCGGCCGGCAATGTGCCGACGTTTTCGACGTCCTGGTCGATCATGAACATGCAGCGCTATTCGACAGAACTGTATGCACGCCTCGGGGCAGAGGTCGATTACCCGATGAACTACCACCAGACCGGCTCGATCCGTCTGGCGCACAACAAAGAGCGGATGCAGGAATTTGAACGCGCCTGTTCGATGGGCCGTTATCAGGGCATTGAGATGGAGATGTGGACCCCGGAACAGGCCAAGGAAAACTACCCGTTCCTGGAAACTCACGACCTGGAAGGCGTCCTGTGGGACCCGTCTGATGGCGACATTGATCCGGCGCAGCTGACCCAGGCACTGGCCAAGGGTGCCCGCGACATGGGGCAAAAGATCATTCGCTTCTGCCCGGCGACCGGTGTCACGCAACAGGAAGACAAGACCTGGATCGTGCACACCGAAAAGGGCGACATCGCATGTGACTATGTGGTGAACGCCGCTGGCTATTACGCACAGCGTATCGGTGAGTGGTTCAAGCCTTACGGCGGCCGTACCGTGCCAATGATGGTGATGTCGCACCAGTATCTGCTGACCGAGCAGATCCCCGAGGTGGAAGCCTGGAGCAAGGAGCATGGCAAGAAGCTGCCGCTGATCCGAGACGTGGACGTGTCCTATTACCTGCGCCAGGAAAAGAACGGCTACAACCTTGGCCCCTATGAGCCGAACTGCAAAGGCCACTGGATGACCGAAGACGATCAGATGCCGGACGACTTCTCGTTCCAGTTGTGGTCGGATGATCTGGACCGGATCGAGGATATCGTGACCGACGCCATGGAACGCGTGCCGCTGATGGCATCCTCCGGCGTCTCCAGCGTGATCAACGGCCCGATTCCCTATGCGCCCGACGGGTTGCCGCTGATCGGCCCGATGCCGGGTGTCGACAACGCGTTCGAGGCTTGCGTCTTTACCTTCGGCATCGCCCAGGGTGGTGGTGCTGGCAAGGTGCTGGCTGAATGGATCGTCGATGGTGGGACCGAGTGGGACATGTGGGCGGTCGATCCGCGCCGCTACACCGACTACACGGATCAGGACTACTGTGATCAGAAAGGCATGGAAGTCTACGGCAATGAATACGCCATGCACTTCCCGCAGCACGAATGGCCGGCCGCGCGCGGCAAGAAGGTCAGCCAGGTACACGCCAAGATCAGGGAACTGGGCGGCCAGATGGGTGCCTACAACGGCTGGGAA
>NZ_LUKH01000866.1:0-1538 GCF_001593695.1 Leisingera sp. F5
CCCCCCGCTATTCGGTCTCGCCGCAGATCTCGGCTGAGGACTTGCCCGCCATTGCCGACGCCGGCTTTAAAACGGTGATCTGCAACAGACCGGACGCGGAAGTCCCGCCCAGCCATCAGGCTGAGGCGATCCGCGCAGCCGCCGAAGCCGCCGGGCTGCGGTTCGAGGTTCTGCCGCTCACCCATCAGACCATGACACCCGAGAATGCAGCCCGCCAGCGGGCGCTGTATGAAGGCTGCGAAGGCCCGGTGCTGGCCTATTGCGCGTCCGGAACCCGCTGTTCTGTGGTTTGGGCGCTCAGCCAGGCCTGCGATATGTGCGCCGATGACATTCTGCTGAAAACCGCGGCTGCCGGCTATCAGCTGGACGGGTTGCGGCCAGCACTGGATTCCCTGGCGGGAAATTAACCCTGTGAAAAATTCTGCCTGCGTCGAATGTTGCAGGCAGCGGCCAAGCCGTTGGCCGACGCGGGAAACCCGGATCTGACCAATACTGATCACCCCAGGCCGGAACCCAATGCGTCAACCGGACCCGGAGCCTGCACTGATGAATGTGCAGGCTGCTAACCGTTTGGAATGGCTATAAGGGTTTGGCTGCCCGCGGCGCCTCCGGGAAAAGGCCCTGGATTCCGGGGCTGAGTGATGGCGGTTCGCAGCGCGAAAAACTTAATGAATCAGTTATTGCCTGACAAGGCGCCATCCAGCCCGGCCAATTGCGAGATTTCTGCCGCGGCATCCCCCGGGTCAAAATCCCCCAAGTCGACCGCGGGAAGATCAGGCAAGTCAGGCAGCCCGCCGTCCAGCCCATCCATGCCCAAAGCGCCATCGTCGCCGAGACCGGGCAAATCCATTGCGCCCATTCCACCCATTGCGTCATCCATGCCGCCCAGGCCGCCCATGCCGCCGTCAAAACCGCCGTCACCCAGCGCAGGAAGCCCCTCGCCGTCCATACCAAGACCACCGCTGCCCAGGCCCGGTGCCGCTTCCAATGCGGGCAGGCCCGTGTCGTCCATCGGGTCCTGCAGGCCCTGCGCGGCAATTCCCATATCGAGTGCCGGAGGTCCGCCGCCCATCATGTCGGCGCCTGCCCCGTCGGAGAACCCCATTCCTTCTGCCCCGGCATCGCCTGCCAGCCTGGCCCCGGACTGATTCAGCCGGACTGCACGCGCGCCGTTCATTTGGCCCAGGCGCCCCTGTGCAATCGACTGGCCGCCAATGGTCAGCAGGTCGGTTTCATACAGAAATGCGGAATCCAGCGGCAGCGAATCGCCGACCTTGAGGCCGGTAAAATCCCTTAGGGGTACCCGCATCTTGCACAAAACAGCCGACAGCTCCGCCCGGATAGCCCCAAGGTTGCGGCCCAAGGATGGACCCTGCGCCCCCTTGCCCTGACCGTCCTGCAGTTCTTCGGCAGTGGGTTCCGGAAGTATCAGCTTCATCACGCCCTGCATGGCGCCGCAGGCCAGGTCCAGGTTCAACTCGATCACCCGGTAATCCTCAGCCTCCATACCCAGCACCAGGCTGCGCACATTTTCAACC
>NZ_LUKH01000867.1:0-1537 GCF_001593695.1 Leisingera sp. F5
GGATCAGACCAAAAGAACCAAACCACAATATTGGTCCGTACCAATGGGAGAGCCACATGACAAAGAAACGTATCGCCATCATCGGCGCCGGCCCCTCCGGCCTGGCCCAGCTGCGCGCATTCCAGTCCGCCGCCAACAAGGGCGAAGAAATCCCGGAGATCGTCTGCTTTGAAAAGCAGGACAACTGGGGCGGGCTGTGGAACTACACCTGGCGCACCGGCCTGGATGATAACGGCGAACCGGTGCATTGCTCGATGTACCGCTACCTGTGGTCCAACGGACCAAAGGAAGGCCTGGAATTTGCCGACTATTCCTTTGAGGAGCATTTCGGAAAGCAAATCGCATCCTACCCGCCGCGCGCTGTACTGTTCGACTACATCAAAGGCCGGGTGGAAAAAGCCGACGTGCGCAAGTGGATCCGCTTCAGCTCGCCGATCCGCTGGGTCGAATACAATGAGGACGCGGGCAATTTCACCGTCACCGTGCACGACCACGCCAAGGACAGCACCTACAAGGAAGACTTCGATCACGTTATTTGTGCATCGGGCCATTTTTCGACCCCGAATGTGCCGTTCTATCCGGGTTTTGACACCTTCAACGGCCGCGTGCTGCACGCCCACGACTTCCGCGACGCCCGCGAGTTCAAGGGCAAGGACATCCTGATCCTCGGCGCCTCTTACTCGGCCGAAGACATCGGCTCGCAGTGCTGGAAATACGGCGCCAAATCGATCACAACTTCCTACCGCTCTGCTCCGATGGGCTTCAAATGGCCGGACAACTGGGACGAGGTTCCGGCTCTGGAGACAGTCAACGGCAACACAGCAACCTTCGCGGACGGCACCCAAAAGGAAGTTGACGCGATCATCCTTTGCACCGGCTACAAGCATTTCTTCAGCTTCCTGCCGGACGATCTGCGCTTGAAAACCGCCAACCGCCTTGCCTCGGCTGACCTCTATAAGGGCGTGGTTTTTGCCCATAACCCCAAGATGTTCTATCTGGGCATGCAGGATCAGTGGTTCACTTTCAATATGTTCGACGCCCAGGCCTGGTGGGTCCGCGATGCGATCATGGGCAAGATCGAAATTCCAGCGGACAAGGCAACCCTGCTGGCCGACGTGAAGGAGCGTGAAGCGCGCGAAGAAGCCTCGGATGATGTTAAATACGCGATCAAATACCAGGGCGACTATGTGCTGGAGCTGATCGAAGAGACAGACTACCCGACCTTCGACGTGGCCGGCGCATGCCAGGCGTTCTATGAATGGAAGGGGCACAAGGCCGAAGACATCATGGCTTTCCGCAACCATTCCTACAAATCGGTCATCACCGGCACCATGGCGCCGGTCCACCACACACCGTGGAAGGACGCTCTGGACGACTCGCTGGAGGCCTACCTGCAGAACTAGGATCTGCTTGCTTTGGCAGATCCGCCTGCGCCGTTTTCCTTCCTGGGCGGCGCAGGCACCTTTCGCCGCTGTGCGAATCCCTCTTCGCAAGCTAATATCCACCTTATGCAGCGCGATAATACCATGACACTTGG
>NZ_LUKH01000868.1:0-1536 GCF_001593695.1 Leisingera sp. F5
CATCAGCTGATCGCCATCGGCCACCGTGCCGGTTTCGTCGATCATGATCACCCGGTCAGCATCGCCATCCAGACAAATGCCAACATGGGCGCCATGCGCCACAACCGCCTCAGCTGCAGTCTGCGGCTGTGTCGAGCCGCAGCCGCGGTTGATGTTCAACCCGTCCGGGGACACGCCGACCGGAATAACCTCGGCGCCCAGCTCCCACAGGACCTCAGGCGCTGCCCGGTGGGCCGCACCATTGGCGCAATCGATCACCACCTTCAGCCCGTTGAGGCCAAGGTTGCGCGGCAGAGAGCTTTTGACCCGCTCACCGTAACGGAAACGGGCATCATCGATCCGCTTGGCGCGGCCGATATTGGCAGCCTGCGCGGGTTCTACCCCCGCATCGATAAGGGCTTCGATCTCCATCTCGGCGCTGTCCGACAGTTTGAACCCGTCAGGGCCGAAGAACTTGATGCCGTTGTCCTCGGAAGGGTTGTGGCTAGCCGAGATCATCACCCCCAGGTCGGCCCGCATCGAACGGGTCATCAGCCCCACCGCGGGCGTCGGCACCGGACCCAAAAGCAGCACATTCATACCGGTCGAAGTCAGCCCAGCCGTCAATGCGTTCTCAAACATGTAGCCGGACAGCCGGGTGTCCTTGCCGATCACCACCCGGTGCACGCCAGTGCCATCACGCCGGAAGTAACGTCCGACTGCAGCGCCGATGCGCAGCGCCATCTCGGCGGTCATGGGATGGGTATTGGCAGTGCCGCGCACGCCATCAGTGCCAAAGAGTTTACGCATTATGCTTTTCCTGCCAAAAGCCTCAGCGGACGGCCTGCCAAAGTCGCAGGGCCTGAACCGTTTCAGCAACGTCATGCACCCGCAGGAATTGCACGCCTTGCCCCAGGGCCGCAAGCCCTACGGCAATTGAGCCCGGCGCACGGGCATCAGCGCGCGGCTCCTTGCCGATTTTGCCTATGAACCCCTTGCGGGACACGCCCAGCAAGATAGGGCAGCCAAGCCCGTGGAACAGGCTGAGATTGCGCAAAAGCGTCAGATTATGCACCTGCGTCTTGCCAAAGCCGATGCCGGGATCAATGACGATCTGTTCGCGGACCACCCCGATGGCTTCCAACCGGTCGATCTGATCGCTCAGGAAATCATAGACGTCCAGCAGCACATTGGCGTAATGCGGAGCCTCTTGCATGGTGGCCGGATCGCCCTGCGCATGCATGATGCAGACCGGCACGCTGGCCTGGGCCGCCAACGGCGCCAGCGCCGGATCGAAAGTGAACCCGGAGACATCATTCAACAGGTTCGCCCCCGCCTCCAGCGCTTCCATGCCCACGGTGGCCTTGCGGGTATCAATGGAGACCGGCACCGGGCTGGCCGCCCGGATTGCGGCGATTACCGGCGCGGTGCGGTCTATTTCCTCGGCCTCGGAAACCTCTTCGGCGCCCGGGCGGGTGGATTCGCCGCCGACGTCGATGATCGCGGCGCCCTCCTCCACCATCCGCAGGGCTGCCGCCTTGCCGGCCTCGACACCGG
>NZ_LUKH01000869.1:0-1533 GCF_001593695.1 Leisingera sp. F5
GGTTCGGGGGCTGCGCGGTAGGCGGGGTAGCTTTGATGCTTGGGATCGCCCCAGATATCATCCGCTGGGACATCATCATACTGAATGTCATACGGCAGGCCCAAATGCGCCGAGCCGGAACGGCCGGTGGTCATCGCCCGGAACGCCTGGCGCACCATGCGCGGGATGTGGTCGGCGCGTTTGATCACCGTGTTGAACTTGGTCAGCGGCGCCATCAGGACCTCCTGATTGACTTCAGTCAGCGGGTACTTCCCGTAGGACCCCACGGAAATGTCGGTCGTGATCGCCAGCACCGCATAGGAGCTTTCGTTGGCTTCGATCAGCCCCGGCAGGATATAGGTGGCGCCGCCGCCGGAAGGCCCCTCGCACACTCCCACCCGCCCGGTCACGCGGGAGAAACCGTCCGCCATATAGGCCGCGCTGCGCTCATCGCGGGTCAGGATATGGGTGATGCCATGGTCCAACCGGTTCATCGCATCATAGAAGGGCAGCGTGGTGTCGCCGCAGAGGCCAAAGATATGGGTGACGCCGTGGGCCTCCAAAGAGCGCACCATCGCCTCGGCCCCGGTCAGCGCGTTGGTCATCGTGTTTTTCATGGGGCCCCCTAAAGCCGTCGTGAGATCTGTCCTGGAGCGGATGCCCAGGATTCGTGCTCTAAATTGTATACAATTCTGTAGATAGATGTGAAGACTGAATTTCAGACGTCTTGAACGGACTGATTTATCGTTCCTGCATAGTGGCTTACGCAAGCATGCTCTGGATGTAATCCCGCCAAGCTTTGGCAAAACTGGCCGCCAATTGCGACAACGGCCGCGCGCTGGGGGTCAGAATCGAATAACCAAAAGGGATCTGCGGCTCAAACGGCAGAAACCGGATCCGGTCCTCATCCGGGTTGCTTCGGCGGTAGCTTTCAGCGCTAAGGACATCGACAATGGCGCAGGCCTGACCGGCGGCGATGAAGTGGAACAGCGGCAGGAAATACTGCGCGTCATATCGCAGGTTGAATTCGGCCCCCGCCTGCTGAAAGGCCTGCGAGGTGGCCTGATAGGTGTTGTGATCCGGCTGCAGCGCGCCCATTGGGACCCCGTTCAGATCGGCGGCAGTGATGGCTTCGCGGTCCGCCAGCGGATGGCCGGACGGCACCGCACACAGGCAATTGCTGGGCAGTTCTTCTGCCGTGTACAGCTTACGGTCGCCGCGGAACCGGCTCATGTCGCAAAAGCCGATGTCGAAACTGCCGGCCGCCACCAGGCTGCGCACCTGCGGCGAGGACCGCGTTGCCAGCGTCACCCGCACCTCGGGTTTGCCATCCACAAAGCGGCTGATGAATTCCGGCAGCAAATAGGTTGACGGCCCCGGCATCGCCACGATCCGGATCGACCCCTGCACCCGGTCGCGCATATTGGCCAGGTTCTGCTGCGCAGTTTCCAGCCGCGACAAGATCTCGGTCGCCTCCTCCATCAGATACTGCGCCTCGGGCACCGGCACCAGGCGGCGGCCCTCGCGCAGGAACAGGGTCAGGCCCAGCTCCTC
>NZ_LUKH01000870.1:0-1532 GCF_001593695.1 Leisingera sp. F5
GGGCAGGGCGGGGCGCTCCCGCCTGCTCCGCCACATTCAAAGAATGTGCCTCACAGTTGGGCGTGGCGCCGCGCTTTGCGCGGCGTTTTTCCTTTGCTGAGAAGCGGTTTAAGGTCAGAACTGCCCTAAAACGCGCCGCCACGAGTGTGATAGCCGCCAGCCGCGCCTCAAGGATGGACCGTGCCTGCGGCACGGCGGCTGTTCCGCCCTTGACCCGCGGCTGGCCGCGGGCGTGCCCTAGCTGACGCGGGCGCCTGCCGGGATGGTTGGGGCGCGCGCGTTCAGTTCCTCGATGGAGAAGCCCGCAATGGACTTGTATTTGGCGGCATGGGCGGCCAGTTCCGCCTGCGGAATCACCTCGCTGATGTTCTGGAATTCGCCACCGCAGAGGTCCTCGACCCGCTGCAGCACCCCGTCCGGTCCGCCGCCAGCGCGGTTTGCCAGGCCTACAGCCGTCGTCACTGGGCGCACTTCTGCTTCATAGGCTTGCAGAGCGCCAGCGTTCTCCCGGTGTTTCAGCAACTGTGCGCCGATCACCCGCGCGTCGACGATGGCCTGGCTGGCGCCGTTGGAGCCCACTGGGTAAGTCGGATGCGCGGCGTCGCCCATCAGGGTCACGTTGCCGATCGTCCAGCGCGCCAGCGGATTGCGGTCTACCATCGGGTATTCATAGACCGCCTCCGCCCCGCGGATCAGAGCGGGCACGTCGATCCAATCAAACCGCCAGGCTTCGAAATCGGGCAGGAACTCAGTGATGTCAGCGGGCCGGTTCCAGTCTTCCCGGCGCCAGAGGGCGGAAGGGTCAAAGCGCTTTTCCGCAATCCAGTTCATGGTGACGCGGCCGCCGGCATCCGGCGCCGAGATCGGGTAGGCCACCAGCCGCAGGTGATCGTGACCGATCATTGCCATCGCCGCGCCGCCCTTGAAGGCGGGCGCCCGGGTAGTGGCACGCCACAGGATGCGGCCGTTCCAGATCGGCGCGCCCTCATCGGGCACCATTTGCGCGCGCAGGGCGGAATGGATGCCATCCGCGCCGATCACCAGCGATCCTTCGATCCGCCGCCCGTCTGCCAGCAGCAGCGCGGCATCTTTTGCCGCATTCTCAAACCCTGCCGCCCGTGCGCCGGTTTCAAAACAGTCCGTCCCGGCACGTTCTGCCAGTGCGCGGTAGAGCATCATCTGCAGTTCTCCGCGGTGTACCGAATACTGCGGCCAAGCATAGCCAGCGCGGGTGCCGCGCGGCTCCTCCCAGATCGTTTTGCCGAGTTTGCTGTAAAACCCCAGCCGCCGGGTCGGGACACCAATGGCGTCCAGCTCCGCCTCCAGCCCCAAATCAAACAGCTCCCGCACCGCGTTGGGCTGCAGGTTGATACCAACACCCATCGGTTTCAGCGCGCGCGCGGCCTCATAAATTTGAAAGGGAACCCCGATCTGATGCAAAGTCAGCCCCAGCGTCAGCCCCGCAATGCCGCCGCCTGCGATGAGGATGGGCATAATAAGTACACTCCCTAGTTGCGCGCACAGATAACCAT
>NZ_LUKH01000871.1:0-1532 GCF_001593695.1 Leisingera sp. F5
GTACCCGGTGGAAATCCCCGGTGTGGGCAACATGACCTTCCTGCGCACCGCGGTGAACGCACAGCGCAAAGCCCGTGGCGAGGAAGAGCTGTCGGCCTCCGACTTCCTGAAAATTATCCGCGCCAAAGCCAAAACCCTGAAAATCGACGCCGACATGCTGAAGCGCCCGGTCAACGTCGGCTTCTCCGGCGGTGAGAAGAAGCGCAACGAGATCCTGCAGATGGCGATGCTGGAGCCGAAGCTGTGCATCCTTGATGAAACAGACTCGGGTCTTGACGTGGACGCGATGAAACTGGTGGCTGAAGGCGTGAACGCGCTGCGCGACGAGGGCCGCGGCTTCCTGGTGATCACCCACTACCAGCGCCTGCTGGACCACATCAAACCGGACGTGGTGCACATCCTGGCAGGCGGCCGCATCGTCAAGACCGGCGGCCCCGAGCTGGCGCTGGAAGTTGAGAACAACGGCTATGCCGGCATCCTGGCAGAGGAGGCGTAAATGGCCCTGCCGGAAGTAAAGCAAAGCGCAACCGAGGCGCGGCTGTCCGCGCTGACCCTGCCGGAAAGCGGCTGCCTGAAGGCGGCCCGGCAGGCAGCGCTGTCGCGGGTCCAGACTATGGGCCTGCCCAGCCGCCGGGATGAGTATTGGAAGTACACCCGTCCCGAAACTCTGGTGCAGGCTGAGGCTCTCAATGCCGCAGTGTTCGCTGCGGAGGAAACACCGATGTTCAGCGCTTTTGAGCGGCTGAACATTGTATTTGTCGATGGCGTTTTCGACGCTGAAGCCTCGGATGATTTGTCGCTGGAAGGTTTGACCATCGACCGGATCGAGGATATCTGCTGCAAAGATATCCATTGGGCCAAGGATTTGTACGGTGTTCTTGAAGCACGTGGCCAAACCCCGGTGGAACGCCCGCTGGCGGCGCTGAACACCGCTTTTGCCACCGATGGCGTTGCGATCCGGGTAACCGGCAAGGTCTCCAAACCGATCAACTTCACTTATGTGCACTCGGATGAGAGTTCCGACGCGATCCTGCATCACGTGGTTCGCGTGGAAACTGGCGCAGAGGTAACGATCCTGGAAAATGGGCCGGCGGCCTCGCGCTTCAATAAGTGTATGGAGATCGACATTGCTGATGGCGGCAAGCTGCATCTGGTGCGGGCGCAGGGCCGGGACCACGAGCGCCGCGCGGCAACGCATCTGTTCACCCGTCTTGGCGCCGAGTCTGTTTTCAAATCGTTCACCCTGACCGTGAACGGTGTGCTGACCCGCAACGAGGCGGTGATTGAGCTGACCGGCGATGATGCGATTGCGCATATTGCGGGCGCTTGTGTCGGCGATGGCGACTTTCACCACGATGACACCGTATTCATTACCCATGACGCGGTGAACTGCGAAAGCCGTCAAGTGTTCAAGAAGGTGCTGCGCAACGGGGCCACTGGTGTTTTTCAGGGCAAGATCCTGGTGAAGGAAGGCGCGCAAAAGACTGACGGATATCAGATTTCCCAATCCTTGCTGCTGGACGGCGACAGCC
>NZ_LUKH01000872.1:0-1531 GCF_001593695.1 Leisingera sp. F5
AAGACGTGGTCAAGACCATGGAACGCCACAGCGGCGAGGACACCAAGTCCGGAGCTCTGGGGATCATGCGCGGCATCAAGGACGTGCGTGCAGATGGCGACAGCGTTGTCTTCGAGCTCGACAGCCCGAACGCCGACCTACCCTATCTGCTGGCAGACTATCACCTGATCATCCAGCCGGGTGGTGGCAATGACGATCCCGCGGCGGCCATCGGCACCGGCCCTTACATCATGAAGTCCTCCGACATGGGCGTGCGCTTCGTGGCCGAGAAGAACCCGAACTACTGGGGCGATCTGGGCAATGCGGATACCGTTGAAATCATTGTCATCAACGATGACACCGCCCGTGTCGCTGCCCTGCAGTCCGGCCAGGTGGACGTGATCGACCGGGTGCCCCCGCGCACCGCGAAACTGGTCGACCGCGCGCCGAACATTACGGTGCACTCGACCTCTGCTGCCGGCCACTATGTGTTCATCATGCACTGCAACACGGCACCGTTCGACAACAACGACCTGCGCATGGCGCTGAAGTACGGCATCAACCGCCAGGAAATGGTGGACAAGATCCTGAACGGCTATGGCACCGTGGGCAACGATACGCCGATCAACGCCTCCTATCCGATGTACACTGAGCTGGAGCAGCGCCAGTTCGACCCGGACAAGGCAATGTTCCACCTGAAGAAGTCCGGCCATGACGGCGGCATCCTGCTGCGCACCTCGGACAACTCCTTCCCGGGCGCGCCAGATGCGTCTGCCCTGTTCCAGCAGTCGCTTAACAGCGCCGGCATCAAGCTGGACGTCAAGCGCGAGCCGAACGACGGCTACTGGTCGGAAGTCTGGAACAACAAGCCCTTCTGCACCAGCTACTGGGGTGGCCGTCCGACCCAGGACCAGATGTTCACGACCGCCTATCTGTCTACCGCGGACTGGAACGACACCCGCTTCAACAACGAGCAGTTCGACCAGATTCTGGTTGCTGCACGCGGCGAACTGGACGTCGCCAAGCGGACCCAGATGTATGCCGACATGTCCACGATCCTGCGCGACGAAGGCGGCCTGATCTGCCCGATGTTCAACGACTTTGTCGAGGCAACCACCGACAATGTGGACGGCTGGATCGAAGGCATCCCGGGCCAGGTCCTGATGAATGGCTATGCCGCCAGCAAGCTGTGGGTTAAAGCCTAAATGTCGCCTATTTTCAAACTCTTGGCTCAGCGCATCGCGCTGAGCCTTCTCCTTCTTCTGCTCATCTCAGTGGTGATCTTCGCGGGTACGATGGTGCTGCCCGGCGATGTCGCCCAGTCGATTCTGGGCCAATCGGCAACCCCGGAAGCGCTTGCCAACCTGAGGGCTGAGCTTGGCGTCAACGATCCGCCCGTGCAGCGTTATTTCGCCTGGCTGTTCGGTGCCATTCAGGGCGACCTAGGCACCGCGCTCACCAGCGGCCAGGATATTTCCGAAGCCCTCGCCAGCCGCTTCTGGAACACCCTGTTCCTCGCCTTCTGGGCTGCCATGGTCGGGGCCGTCTGCCT
>NZ_LUKH01000873.1:0-1531 GCF_001593695.1 Leisingera sp. F5
CGCCGTGTGGTAAGGCGCGTGATAGGCGGCGCGGCGGCGCGTGATTTCCGCCTCGTCCGGCTCCTGCCCGTCGCGCCAGATCGGCAGCCCGTCGAAATCGGTCAGCGGCACCAGAGTGGTGGTGTTTTGCCCGGGATAGAGACTGATTCCAGCGGGATCGCGGTTCACGTCAATCACATAGCGGTGGATCGGCGTGCGGACGGTTGTCACCTCCTCAACCAGCCCGGCATAGAGGTCGTGGATATGCCAATCGGTATCCGCCAGCGCCTGGCCGGTTTCATTAAGGCACTCCCGGATATCCGGCGGCACATCGGTGCCAGTGTGGGGCAGCCCCAGCACCAGAGGGGAGCTGCCTTGGGTCACTTCGATCATGCTGTCACCTTCACACCGGCAACTTCCGCAACACGGCCCGCACGCACCATGGCGCTGGCATCTTCGATGTCCGGTGCCAGATAGCGGTCCTCGGCCAGAGCGGGAATATCGGCGCGCAGCATCGCCAATACGTCCTGCAGCCGTTCGGAGGTTTGCAGCGGCGCCCGCGCCTCCACCCCTTGCGCGGCACAGAGCATTTCGACGCCCAGGATCACCGACAGGTTTGCGTTCATCTTCGAAAGCCGCAGCGCGCCGTGGGCGGCCATCGACACGTGGTCCTCCTGGTTGGCCGACGTGGGCGTCGAGTCGGTCACACAGGGGTTTGCCAAGTGTTTGTTTTCGCTCATTAAAGCGGCTGTGGTCACTTCGGCGATCATGAAACCCGAGTTCAGACCCGGATCAGGCGTCAGGAACGGCGGCAGATCGTGGCTGAGGGTCGGGTCCACCATCAGCGCCACCCGGCGCTGCGCGATTGCGCCGATTTCAGCCACGGCCAGCGCGATCTGATCTGCGGCAAAGCCCACATATTCCGCGTGGAAGTTGCCGCCCGAGACGATGCGTCCCTCATTCACCAGCACCAAGGGGTTGTCGGTGACGGCATTGGCCTCGATCTCCAGCGTTTTCGCAGCCATCCGCAGCACGTCCAGCGCCGCGCCCACAACCTGCGGCTGGCAGCGGATGCAATAGGGATCCTGCACCCGGGTATCATCCTCGCGGTGGCTTTCGCGGATTTCAGACCCGTCCATGATGCCGCGCATCTCGCGCGCCACGTCGATCTGGCCGGCATGGCCGCGCAAGGCATGGATATCGGCAATCAACGGCGCGGTGGAGCCCATGATGGCATCCGTAGAAAGCGAAGCAATGGTCATCGAGGCCTCAGCCATGCGCCAGGCGTCAAACAGCCCGGCCAAGGCGCAGGCGGTGGAGAATTGCGTGCCGTTGATCAGCCCCAGGCCTTCCTTGGGACCCAGCACAATAGGCTCTAACCCGGCCTTTTTTAGTGCATCAAGGCTGGACATGCGGGTGCCTTCAAAGGTCGCCTCCCCTGCCCCGATCATCGCCGCCGCCATATGCGCCAGCGGCGCCAGGTCGCCGGAGGCGCCCACGGACCCCTGCGACGGGATCACCGGCACCACGCCGCGTTCCAGCATCTGCTCGA
>NZ_LUKH01000874.1:0-1530 GCF_001593695.1 Leisingera sp. F5
ATTTTTCAACACTTTGCGCAGCCTTGGCGCTGACATTGCACGGGCCGAAGCGCTTGACGATCATCAGCCGCTCTCATCCGCGCTAATGAACCGGCTGGAGAATGAAGCCAAACTGCTTAACGCCCAGTTGGTCACTACGGAAAAAGACGCCGTCCGCCTGCCAGACAGCTTCCGCTCCAAGGTCATTACCCTGCCTGTGCGGCTGCAGGTTGCTGGAGATGACCGATTAAGGGATCTATTGAAGAAGGCGGCGCCAGCTCGCTGACCTCCAGCTCTCGCAGAGGCTGCCGAAAGAGAAATTTCCCGGTTTGCTCTGCCCTGAAAAGCCCAGGCACACGGCCTGGGCTTAAAAGTTCTTCTGCAGGAAGAGTTTAACCTTCCAGCTCTGCGTCCAACAGCGTCTTGAACTCTGTGTAAGATTGATTGGAAATCTTTTCACCATTCAGGATGAACGACGGCGTTGCCTCAATGCCGTGCTCGGTGGCGTTTTCCTGATACCAGGCCACCAGGGTTTGCGCTTTCTCTCCATCCTGCAGGCAGGCTTCCAGCTGCTCATTCCCGATTCCCGCCAGGCGGCCGATTTTGCGCAGCTCATCGACGATCTCGGTTGCGCCTCCGGCCCGCGCCCATTCGGACTGGCCCTTGTAGATCAGATCGGAAATACCAAAGAACTTATCCGGTCCGCTGCAGCGCGCAATCATCGAGGCCCACAGCCCGTAACGGTCAAAATAGACTTCGCGGTAGATGAACTTCACTTTGCCGGTGTCAATGTAGTCAGCCTTCAGCTTCTTGAAAGTTTCATTGTGGAAACTGGCGCAATGCGGGCAAGTGTAGGAGGCGTATTCGATCAGCGTGACCGGCGCGTCCTCGGCCCCCAACGTCATCTCGGCGATTGTTGAGATGTCCACCTCGGCCTCTTGCGCAATAGCGGCGCCAACCAGCGGGTTCTGCGGCAGATTGTTCTGAGTGTTGAATCCCGACAGGGCATAACCGCCCGCAACAACCGCAACCGCGGCAAAGACACCAGACATAAGACGGGTCATTTGAACCCCTTTCCTTGCGTTTTCTGTTTTGTCAGCACGTTCTGCCCCAGGCGTTCCAGGGCGGCACGCAGATCGTCGTTCTCCACACCAGCAGCCGCCTGGCTGGCAGCCGCAGTATCCTGCGGGTCGGGCTGCCGGGGCGCTTGCACTTTGGGGGCATATTTGAATTCCACGCGGCCATCGGAAAATCCCGTCGGTGCCGTTTGCGTGATCCGCACCTTGGAGATGGCATTGAAGCCATAAACCGCGTTCACCCGCTCACGCAGGCGTTCTTTTTGCATTTCAAGCATTGGCGCGTTGGCTCCGGTCGTCAGCACCGTCAGCGTTGCGCCAAAGGAACCGCGCCCGTAGCCGACGTTCACCGGACGCGCCATTGCAGCTATATCCGGACCGGCGATCTCTTCCCAGTGGGTCAGCAGCCGCGACACCGCAAAACCACGGCTTTCCCCCGCCTTGCGGATCTGCTCGTTGAGGAGCTTGGAGGTTC
>NZ_LUKH01000875.1:0-1530 GCF_001593695.1 Leisingera sp. F5
GGGTCAGCATCGGTGCCTGGGCGTGTTCGATATAGGACCCCTGGTTCACATCGCCGCCAAAGGCGCCATAGATCAGCACCTGCCCCAGGATCGCTTCCGTCCGGCCCCGGGCATGGTGGGCAACCGCAGCGCAAAGATTCGCACCGGCGCTGTCGCCCGTCAGGACAATACCCTTGCCATAAGCCGCCTCCACCCACTCCAAAGCGGTCCAGGCATCCTCGAAACTGGCCGGGTGCTTGTGTTCAGGTGCCAGGCGGTAATCCACGGCCACCACCCGGTAACCGGTCTGGGCGCAGATCTCGGCGCAGACATCGTCGTGGCTGTCCAATCCGCCAACCACAAACCCGCCGCCATGGCAGAACAGCACCGTGCGGGTCGGATCGCCTGCGGTATAGACCCGGACCGGCACACCATTGGCCGAGGTGTCCGTGACCGAGACCACATCCGGACGCGGCACCCGGAACTCGCGTGCCATGCAATCGTAGATCCGGCGCTGCTCCTCAATGGACATCTCAACGGCATCATCGGGATAAAGCTCCCCGGTCTTCTGAATGAAGTCCCAGGTCTCCTCGTCGATCAGCCGTTCATAATCCATCCGCGAGCCTCCCTGCGTGCCTGTTTTCAGAGCCTAGGCAGAGATTCCCGCAAATGGAATGCCTGAATGAAAAAGCGCCCCTGAGGGCGCCCTTTATCTCACGTTTGCCGGCCGGTTCAGGCCGCCGCCGGCTCCCAGGGCCGGGTGAAATTATCCAGAACACCGGAGATTTCAGGCTCCGCACTGCCATTGGCCGCCACCTGAGCCACCAGACCGCGCTTCTTGTCATCAATCACGCTGACAACCCGCGCGGCCAGTCCGGCCTTTTCCAGCGAACCGTTGTAAACACGGGTGATCGCATGTTTGCGCAGATCCGGCTTGAACACTTTGCCCACGGCGGTTTTCGGCAGCTCATCCAGCACCGTCAGATGCTTGGGGATCGCCGCGCGTTCATGCACATGGATCTTGCAGTATTCCAGCAGTTCCTCCTCGCTGACCGAGGCGCCGCCCACCAGTTCAACAAAGGCGCATGGCAGCTCGCCCGAATGGGCATCCGGCTGGCCGATTGCACCGGCAAATGCCACCGCTTCATGCCCCAACAGAGCTTCTTCGATCTCCGCCGGGTCGATGTTGTGGCCGCCGCGGATGATCAGATCCTTGGCGCGCCCGGTGATCCACAGGTAGCCATCTTCGTCGATCCGCCCCAGGTCGCCGGTGCGCAAGTATTTGTTCTGATAATAGAGGTCTGCGTTTTTGTCAGCTTCGGTATAGGTGTTGCCAGGGTAAACGCCGGGGTTGGAAATGCAGATTTCCCCCACCTCATCGGCACCGCATTCCAGCGGGCCATCCGCGGTCTGCTTGATGATCCGCACGTCCGTATAGGGGAGCGGGATCCCAACCGAGCCAACCTTCTTTTCACCGCCCGGAGGGTTGCAGGAAACCAGGCAGGTCGCCTCGGTCAAGCCATAACCCTCGACAATGGTCACACCCGAAGC